>JAGVTI010000098.1 GCA_019136935.1 Deltaproteobacteria bacterium | reverse complement strand
GGCGATTCTCCTCGTCCATTATTACCAGCGGCGGGAAATCCAGGAAATCGCCGATTTCCTGGGGGATTCCCTTGCCCTGTGCATGGCGGCGGCGAAAACGGATGCCGAAATCATCGTTTTTGCCGGAGTCCACTTCATGGCGGAAAGCGCCGCCATCCTGTGCCCCGGGAAAACCGTCCTGATCCCGAGACCCGATGCGGGATGCCCCCTGGCCGACACGATCACGCCGGAGCAACTGCGGAAAGCCAGAGAAGACCATCCCGGGGCGACGGTCGTCACGTATATCAACTCCACGGCGGATATCAAAGCCTTAAGCGACATCTGCTGCACGTCGGCGAATGCCCTGGCTGTCATCGCCTCCATCCGGGATGCAAAGGAAATTCTCATGGTCCCTGACGGCAACCTTGCCCGCTATACCGCAAGGTTCACGGACAGCACGATCCTTCCCTGGAACGGTGCCTGCCCGGTTCACCAGGCCCTGACCCCGGAAGAAGTCCGCCGCAGGAAAGCCGAATATCACGACGCCCTGTTTATCGCTCATCCCGAATGCAGCCCCGAAGTACTGGACCTGGCCGACTTCGTCGGTTCCACGGCGGCCATGCTGAAGTTTGTCCGGGAATCCGACCGGAGGTCCTTCATCGTCGGCACCGAAGCAGGGATCCTCGTCCAGATGGAGAAGGAAAACCCCGGAAAGATCCTGATCCCGGCGGCGGAGCACCTGATTTGCGAAACCATGAAATACACGACCCTCGAAGATATCCACGCCGTCCTCAAAGACAGGAAGCACATCGTCACCGTGGACGAGGAAAAACGTCTTTGTGCCCTTTCCTGCCTGAAGAAGATGATGGCCCTTTCGGAGGCTTCCGCTCAGCCCCGTTGACGTTTTAAAAAGTTCCAGCCGTGAGAAAAATAGTTGAAGAAAAACTTCCTCCGGTCCATTCCACACTGGGAATCCTCCTGGACCGCCTGCGGAAGAAAGCAGACATCATCCTGGGCGGACTTTACGGTTCCGCGAAAAGTCTTCTGGCGTCGGTTGCGTTCACCTCGCAGCCCGATTCTCTCATCGCCGTGTTGCCGTCGGAAAAAGAAGCCCGGAATTTTTACCGGGACTGCCTGGTCTTCTGCGACGGAACGGACGTTCTCCATTATCCCGCCTGGGGCATTCTGACCGCCGACTTCTTCACGACCCAGAGGGAAATCGAGATGGACAGGCTGCGCACCTTTTCGTGCCTTTTATCGGGACGCCGCTGCCTGGTTGTCACGTCTGTGCAGGCCCTGGTGCAGAAGACCATTCCCCGCCGGATTTTCACCGGTTACACCCGCATGATTTGCCTGGGAGACACGCTGGATCGGGACGATCTGGCACGGAAGCTCGTTTCAGGAGGTTACACGAAAAAAACCCTGGTCGAGGAAAAGGGGGACTTCAGCGTCCGGGGCCACATCATCGATATTTATCCTCCCGACGCGGCGGGGCCCTTCCGCATCGAACTGATGGGGGACGAGGTGGAATCGATCCGTCTTTTCGATCCGGCGTCCCAGCGTTCGACCGGGGAAACACTCGAATTTCAGGTCGTTCCGGCACGTGAGCTGGTCCTGTCGGACCGCAGGAGACAGCGGGCCATCCGCAACATCCGCACGCGGGCCAACGATCTCGAACTGTCCCGGCAGATCAAGGCACACCTGACGGAGGCCATCGACAACGATCTGCTTGCGTCCCTGAACCCCATGTTTCTTTCCCTTTTCTACGAATCACGGGGGACGCCGCCTGGCGCAGCAAAAGACCGAGTGGCTTCCATGGGCACCTTTTTCGATTACTGCTCGGGCAATGAATGGTTCTTTCTCGACGATGCGTCGTCCCTGGCGAGGTCATCGGAAGACCTGGAAAACACGGTCAACCGTTTCCTGATCCAGGCCCGTCGTGAAAACCGGCTTTTCGTCGAATCGGACGCGTTTCATCTCTCGCGGGACACATTCGATCCTCTCCTCTCCGCCTTCCGTCAGATCCGTTACGAGGAGCTGCACTTCCAGACCCCGCTGCCGGACGCCCCGGCCGACGTGACGCCACCCCTTCGGTTCCGGGCGGAAACGACGGGAACATTGCGGAAAGAAGGTCCGGCCGGCGAGGAAGGCATCCTTTTTCCCCTGGTGGAAAAGATCCATCAGAATTTGAACGACGGCTGCCTCGTCATCCTCATGTGCCCGGGCAGGGAAGATATCCAGCGCATGGCCCACCTCCTGGAGGGTTATGGCGTCACGTCGAACCGGCGGGATCCGGAAACACCCTTTCTGCAGGCGGCCATGAACCACAGCGGACCGGGGCGTCTTCTCCTGTTCGAGGGGAAAGTGACATCCGGCTTCCGTTTCCCGGAGTTAAAACTGACCGTCATCTCGGAAGAAGATATTTTCGGCCGCAAGCAGGTCAAGCGCCTTGCAAGACCCGCCCGGGAAGGCTATTTCCTGAAGTCCTTCGGTGAGCTGACGGAAGGGGATTTTATCGTCCACAAGGACCACGGCATCGGCATCTACCGGGGACTCCAGAAGATGTCCGTGGCAGGGATCGAAAACGATTTTCTCCTCGTCGAATACGCCGAAAAGGACAAGCTCTACATCCCGGTCGACCGCCTCGATCAGATCCAGCGCTACATCGGTCCCGAAGGATACGCCCCGAAAACGGACCGTCTCGGCGGCACCGGCTGGGAAACGGTCAAGGAACGGGTCCGGAAATCCATCCGGGAAGTCGCCGAGGAACTGGTTTCCATCTACGCGGCCCGGGAAGTGATCGAAAGAGACGCCTTCTCCCCTCCCGACCGTCTTTACGAGGAATTCTGCGCCTCTTTCGAATACGAGGAGACGCCCGACCAGGTCAGGGCCATCGAAGACATTCACGAGGACATGGCCCGGGAAAAACCGATGGACCGCCTGATCTGCGGCGATGCCGGCTTCGGCAAAACCGAGGTCGCTCTCCGGGCTTCTTTCCGTGCCGCCATGGACGGACGGCAGGTGGCGGTCCTCGTGCCGACGACGATTCTCGCGGAACAGCACTACCAGACTTTCCGCCGCCGCCTCCTCGATTACCCGCTGCGGATCGAAGTCCTGAATCGCCTGAAGAACAGAAAGGAGCAGGCCCGGATCGTTGAAGACATCAACCGGGGAGTCGTAGACATCATTATCGGCACCCACCGGATCCTTCAGAAGGACCTGACCTTCCGGAACCTGGGGCTGGTCATCGTCGACGAAGAACAGCGTTTCGGCGTGGCCCACAAGGAACGGCTGAAGAAAATCCGCACCCTGGTCGATGTCCTGACCCTTTCGGCAACCCCCATTCCCCGGACTCTGCATCTTTCGCTGGTCGGCATCCGCGATCTGAGCATCATCAATACCCCGCCCGAGGACCGCCGGCCCATCAAGACTCATGTCCTCGAATTCAACGAAGATACGATCCGGGAGGCGATCCGTTACGA
>JAGVTI010000104.1 GCA_019136935.1 Deltaproteobacteria bacterium | reverse complement strand
CGGGTGATGGGTGCCGATGTTCAGCTTTTGGATTGTGATGTCGAAGAACCGAATGCCCACCTGTTTCTCAAGGACTGTATTCCAGAAGAAGAGGAAGAGGTTGCGATTCGGATTCCACAAGTAGACACCCTGCGGTGCGACGGTTGCGGTGAGTGTGGTCGCTTCTGCGAATATCACGCCATTGTTTCTTTCGGCACGGCACCTCTGTTGTTTCCGGAGATTTGTCACGGTTGCGGTGGATGCATGAAAGTCTGTCCCCGAAAGGCCATTTGCGAAGTCGGTAAGCGTATCGGAGTCGTGACGGTCATGAAATCGGGTCATATCCGGCTGGTTCAGGGGTGTCTGGATGTCGGGGTGGCCATGGCCCCGCCGCTCATCCGAGGTGTAAAATTACGTTTGGAAACAGATAAACCGGCTATTCTGGATGCGCCTCCGGGAACGTCCTGCCCGGTGATTGCGACTATCCGCGATACGGATGGAGTGGTTCTGGTGACGGAACCCACGCCTTTCGGATTGCACGATCTGAAGCTCGCCGTTGAGATGGTGCGCGTGATCGGAATCCCTTGCGGCGTGATCGTGAACCGGATGGGGGCTGGAGATGACCGGATTCATCTTTACTGTGCGGAAGAGAAAATCCCGATCCTGCTTGAAATTCCCGAGGATCGGAGAATTGCGGAAGCCTATTCAAGAGGGGAGTTGCTTGTAGAGGCTCTGCCGGAATATCGGAACCTCTTCGAAAATTTGTTGCAGAAAATCAGGAATCTGACGGGGGTGAGGAAAGGTACGGATCATGCCGACTTATGAATACGAATGTGGAACATGCGGCCTGAAATTTGAGCGATGGCAGGGTATCAATGACGCGTCGCCTGTGGTCTGTCCGGACTGTTCCGGGAAAGTCAAAAGGCTGGTAAGCGGGGGGATAGGCTTTATCCTGAAGCGTTCAGGCGGCAACAGCGAATTAAACGGGAAGGGCGGCGATTGTCTCCTCGAACAAACGGGCAGGACCTGTTGCGGGCGGAATGAACGGTGCGGAAAAGCGTCCTGTGAAGGTGAAACATGAATTCGAGAAAACTTCATCACGTCTATGGACCTGTCCTGTCACGGCGACTGGGCAGGTCCCTGGGAATCGACCCCGTTCAGTTCAAGGTTTGCACGTACGATTGCGTTTACTGCCAGCTTGGCAGAACCACGAACAAAACCATGGACCGACAGGAGTATGTACCGGTTAAAGGAGAAACTCATGAGGATATTTCATTCGAACGGATGGTTCAAGGTCTTGTCGATTTTACACAATCTTTTCCCGGAAAAGTCTGGCTTGAAGTGCTGTTGTTGGCCGGGGGACGATCTTTTTATACCCATACCCGTTCTGGAAATGGAGAAGGGAAATCATGACCACCGAGGATGATCGTCTCTTTGAAGAGAGCCGGAATACGGCGGAACGCTATGTCGAGTCCTGTCGCAAAGAGTTCTGGCGGAATGTGTTCCAGGTGGAACTGGATTACCTTGTTGAACATCTGGAGGAAAGCCGTGATGTCTTGAGCGTCGGTTGCGGCCCGGCGATGATCGAAGGAGAACTGGCCAACAGGGGTTTCCGGGTAACCGGTCTCGATGTTTCCCGGGAAGCCTTGGACTACGCCCCAGTACAGGTCCGCACGGTTACGGCGAGAATCGAGGATGTCCCTTTACCCGGCTCCTCTTTCGACGCCGTTATTTACGTGGTATCCTTACAATTTATCGAAAATTATCGGAAAGCTCTGGAAAAAACGTTCTCGGTTTTGCGACCCGGCGGCAGGATCATTGTCATGCTGCTCAACCCGCAATCGAACTTTTTCCGGGAGAAAAACCGTGATCATGATTCTTACGTTCGCAGGATCAGGCATACCGATTTACAGGAGATCGAGCAGGCTATGTCTGAAAAGTTTCAAATTCGTGCGGAATACTTTATGGGGGTCCGGGAGGGGAAACTGTTTGAAAGTCAGGACCCGGGTTGGGCAGCTCTGTACGTACTGACGGGGATGAAACCTGTTGGAAAGTAGAAAAAAGGCGGAAAAATGAAAGAATTTGTCGTGATCAGCGGTAAGGGAGGGACAGGTAAGACGAGCCTGACGGCGTCGTTTGCCTGTTTGGCCGATCGGCCGGTCATTGCCGATTGTGATGTCGATGCCGCCGATCTGCACCTCGTTCTGCAGCCTCACGTAAAGGAACGCCATGAGTTTCAAAGCGGTCATGAAGCGGTTATCCGCCAGGAGGTTTGCATCGGCTGCGGTATTTGTGCCGAGGATTGCCGGTTCGAAGCGGTCAAAACGACCCGTCCCCCCGAACAAGGGCCGGTTTTTACGATCGATTCGTTCTCCTGCGAGGGTTGCGGTGTTTGTGTCCGGTTTTGTCCGGTACAGGCCATTGATTTTCCTGAACGGCTCTGTGGTGAGTGGATGGTTTCCAAAACCCGTTGTGGACCGATGGTTCATGCACGGCTGGGAGTTGCCGCCGAGAATTCCGGCAAGCTGGTTTCCACGGTTCGCCGTGAAGCGTTGCGTGTCGCCCAGTCGGGTGAGCATCATCTGATCCTTATCGACGGTCCTCCCGGGATTGGTTGTCCGGTGATTGCATCGGTAACCGGGGCAAGCCAGATGCTGATCGTGACGGAACCCACTTTGACCGGGGAACATGATCTGGAAAGGGTCCTCTCCCTGGCACGCCATTTCGGGATTCCTTCGGCCGTTTGCGTGAACAAGTGGGATGTCAATCCCGACATGGCGGAGAGAATCGAAAAACGAGCCATCCGGTCGGGTTCCCGCGTTGCCGGGCGAATTCGTTATGACCCTTCCGTAACGCTTGCCCAGATACGAGGCCGGACCGTAGTGGAAACGGATGCTCCCAGTGCCCAGGATATCCGGAATGTCTGGGATTCCTTAAAACTGTAGGAGGGGAAAAGGACTGATTCCCTGTCGGGTCATTCGCGATTGAGGATCATCGTGAGATCCTGCAAAAAATCAGAAACTGTTGCAGAAACGGAATACGAAACTTAAAAAACTTAACTCAGGAGAACAAGAAATGAAGATTGCGATTCCCTTGGCGGACGGTAAATTGTGTGCGCATTTTGGACACTGTGAACAATTTGCACTCCTTGATGTTGATCTTGAAGGCAAAAAAATACTGAGCCGCGATGATATCGGGGCACCCCCTCATCAACCGGGCCTCTTACCCCCCTGGTTGGCGGAGCGCGGTGCAAATGTGATCATCGCCGGTGGTATGGGGCAGCGGGCTCAGGAATTGTTTGCCGGGCAGGGTATTCAGGTACTGGTAGGCGCTCCGTCGGAAACACCGGAACAATTGGTGTCTGATTATCTTACCGGTTCGCTCCGGACGGGAGTCAATGTGTGTGATCATTGACCTCCACCTGTGCACAATTCTTCGATCGGACGAAACGGCGGTGAGGAGTTCATGCCGAGAACTGGGCAGC
>JAGVTI010000182.1 GCA_019136935.1 Deltaproteobacteria bacterium | reverse complement strand
GACATCCCCTCCGCTTCCGCAAACCGGGGAATCCTCTGTTTCCGGCCGCATGCGCCCTGATAAAACGATCCAAACGTTTCCCGGAACGACGAAACAGGGCCGCAGACCGAACGGAGCCGGAACTCCTTAAAACCACCCTCGCTTGAACCGAAGTTCAACGGTCCAAAAAAATCAGCCTCATTATATCAAGCACATGGTTGATCACAAAAAGTTCCTGGCACCACAGACCGGACGTTCTTTGAAAATCGGGAAAGGGACATGGCAAAATGACGGGGATGGGGGGGATTTTGACTTTTTACGAGACCGCCATAACCGGCACTAAATCGGTCCCGTGAAGCGTTTTGTAGCATTTCTCGGCATAGTCGGAGATCCGGTCTTCCTGCCTGACCGTCCTTTTCCCCACTTTCTCCGATACGCATCGCTCAAGGCGGCTTGCGTAGTACCTGAATGCCTCCTGGTAGTCCACCTCGCCCATCGCTGTCAATTCCATCTGGAGTTCCTTGTTGGACTTTCCTGTCATGGACAGGAACCAGTCGGCCGCCGTTGCCAAACGGTTTGCGGAAGACGCCTGCTTCCATTTGCGGACGCTGGTGCTGTGCAGGCTTCCTCCCTCATACCATTCGTCCGCACCTGAATTCGGCGGAGACATCAGACAAAGGATCCCGAAACAGAGAAACAGAATAACGAAGCGCAGGTTCGCCCGCCTGTAAAACCGCCTTTCCGGATCACCCGGTCTTTTCAGCCATAGCGTCATGTCGCCCCCTTGATCAATTCATCATGCTGCGGATCATGTTGTAAATGCCGTCCCAGGTCCAGATGATGACGGGCGCATCTCCAAGGGCTTCCGGAGCGCAATCCAGGCAGTCCTTGCCGACCAAGACTCCCAAAACAGGTATGCCCGCTTCCCGCGCCGCCTTGATCTCCCAGGCGACATTGGCCGCATGGGCCGTGTTTTTCCCGACGATCAGCAGAAAAACGCCGGCTTTCCGGATATTTTCCCGTGTTTCTGTTTCCCAGTTTACGGTACCCTGCCCGTCCCGCGAACAGGCAACAATTTCAAACGATGAAAAAGGGTTCCGGAGCTGGTCGGTCATCATCTCGCCGTATTGCTTGTCATCCGGTGAAAAACTCACAAAAATCCTTGTTTTGTTCATGAAAGGCCTCCCCATCGTGATCGGCTGTGCCGTTTTGCGGTATGTTGCAACAGCTTGATTCTCAGCTGAAATCCTTCAAACAAGAAGAACGGGCCACATCCCTCCCGCGAGGGATGTGGGAAACAGGGTTTTACGGGTTCATGCAAAATCTTTTTTTCACGGCATGCATAGCATATTTCATGGAGAAGTTTGACCTCTTTTTCATGCAGCCGAAGATTGTCCGTTCCCCGTTTCATGAATCGAGGATCCTTGACGGGTAAAAGTCAAGAGAGTAGAAAATCAACATGAAGATCTTCGTCATGAGCGACATACACGGTGCCGTCCGGTCCATTGAAAGGGCTTCGGAAATCATGGCCCGGTCCGATCTCATCCTGATCGCCGGCGACATTACGCGCTCCAAAAGCCGGACGGAAGCGGAAGAACTCATCGCCGCCGTCGAAAGGTGCAGCAGCCGAATTCTCGCCGTCCATGGCAACTGGGACCGGATCGAAGTAAAGGACTTCCTCGAGGGAAAAGGTTACAGTCTTCATGCCAGGGGTGAGATGATCGGTGGGATCGGGTTCTTCGGTCTGGGCGGTTCTTCACCGACGCCGATGAAAACCGCCACGGAATATTCCGAAGCAGACATGATGCGTTTTCTGGACAGGGGATATGAGACAGTCAGGAATGCCGAAAAAATCATCCTGCTCACCCACTGTCCTCCACAAGGCGTGAGAGACCGGACCTACAGGGGTTTGCCTGGAGGGAGCCGCAGTGTCCGCGCTTTCCTGGAGACGCACCGGGTCGATCTCTGCCTTTGCGGTCATATTCACGAGGCAGGCGGCATCGAGTCGTTTCATGGGACGGTGGTGGCCAATGGCGGAACATTCAAGCAGGGCAACTACCTGAACATCGAAATCGGGGAGAATATCCTGGTGAAGGAGGAGAATCTGAATCTCCGATCTTTCCCGTCTTTAATTTCCTTGTAACAGCCCTTTTCATGATCATTCCAAGCGGCACGAAGAATCTGATCATGTCATGACGACCTATTGAACGAACTTCTCCGGCCGCTGCGTCAGAATGATATGGCGGCACGGCTTGGCATGGAAATCACGATAAAAATGGCGGTTTATGACCTTAATTCTCGACCCTGCCGACCCGGGCGGGTATCCCCGTCAGGGGCCAGCTGCCGATTTCCGGACTCAGCCAGGCATCACCTTCAGGGCAGAGAATGTTCACATTCGACTCCCAGACGCCGTAAAGCAGGGGTTCCCGCCCGTCCCGCTCGGGGAACCACCATCCGTGCTGCACCTCCACCGACCGGGGGTGAATCGCATCCGAAATCCTCAGCTTCATCCGGATCTTTCCGAAAGGCGATGCCACTTCGACCCACTCGCCGTCTTTCAATCCCAGCTCTTTTGCCGTATCCGGATGAAGATAAACCAGGGGATCGGGGAATTGCCTCCGGGCAAACGCCAGATGACGTTGTTCCGAGTGATACACCGGCAGAAACCGGCTTCCCGTGGTCATGACAAGAGGGAAATCCTCCCCTTCTTCCGGCCAGGACACCTCCTTGTATCGCGGCAGGTCCTCGTACCCCAGGTCCCGGAAGATGGACGAGGAAATTTCCACCTTGCCGGAAGGCGTCGCGAACCCTTCCCTTTCGTATTTCCGGAATTCCGGCGGCGACAGGATCCCTCCCTGTTCAACCAGTTGACGGAAATGGATTCCCAGTCCGGACAGCCGGTAATCATTGGCCTCTTCCATGGTTGCCCAGGGCCAATGCATCTCCTGGCCCAGACGGACGGCCAGTCCCCGCCAGAATTCATAGTCGGCCCGGCGTTCGTGGAGGGGCTCGATTCCCTTCGGGCAGGGAATAAAGCCGAAGGGCATCTCCATCAGGTCGGACCGCTCGATGGTACTGGCTGCCGGGAAGAGGTAGTCCGCCAGCTGTCCCGTCGGCGTGGTAAAGTAATCGACGACCACCAGGAGGTCGAGTTTTTTCAATGCATCGTGGACCAGCCGGGGATTGGGCATGCACAGCAGGGGATTGCCGGCCAGGATGATCATTGCCTTCACGGGATAGGGCTTCTCCTCCAGAATCGCTTTCCAGACGGCGTTGGGATGGGCGCAGGCGGTCATATCCGGGTCCGGCGGCTTCCAGGACACGACACCGCTCTTCCGCCCGGCCTCGACCATTCTATCCCAGCCCTGGTAACTCATGAGACGATAGCGGTCCGTCCCCAGTTGCCTGGCCTTTTGTTCCGGGAGCAGGGCCTCGTTCATCTCCATCTCGTGTTGGGAAACGGCTTTTCTCGCTTCGCCGGTCGATCCGATCAGTTCTCCCCCCGGAAC
>JAGVTI010000121.1 GCA_019136935.1 Deltaproteobacteria bacterium | reverse complement strand
TTGTACGGCCACTTGAGTTCCATCCAGGTCAAGGAAGGACAAGCGGTCAAACTGGGGGATGTCATCGGAAATTCGGGCATGTCCGGCCTGGCCGGCGGGGACCACCTGCACTTCGGTATCATGGTGGGAGGACAGTTCGTCAACCCCATTGAGTGGTGGGATCCTCACTGGATCGCCGACAACGTCAAGAAAAAGGTGGATGTTTCCTTCTGAAGAAGATCAGGTTTTGTCGATGTCACGGTGGTGGACGCTGGCGGGATAGTTCCAGGCGCACAGCTCCATGCACAGGCGGTTCGCCATGACCACGGAACGGTGACGGCCGCCGGTGCACCCCAGGGCGATGTTGAGGCGGGACTTCCCCTCCCGTTCATACAGGGGAAGAAGATATCCGATCAGATCCGTCATTTTTTCCACGAATTGGGCGCTTTCCGGCAAAGAAAGAACATAATCCCGAACTGCCGGGTCATACCCGGCAAGGGGCTTCAGGTCTGCAACAAAGTAGGGGTTGGCAAGAAAGCGCACATCGAGAATGATGTCCGCATCCACGGGAATACCGTAACGATAGCCGAACGAGGTCACATAAACAAGAAGCCGCTTCATCCCTCCTTCGATCGCATAGGCCCGCTGGATGACATCCTTGAGTTGGTGAACATTCAGCGTGGTTGTATCGATGACCCAGTCGGCCATCTTTTTCAGGGGAGCGAGCTTCTCCCGTTCCAGCCGGATTCCCTCCATAACCGTCCCCTGAGGAGACAGCGGGTGGACCCGCCGCGTTTCACTGAACCGGTTAACCAGAACATCATCGGTCGAATCCAGGAAAAGGATTTCGATGGTATAACCCTGCTGTTTCAATCTCTTGAAAATTCTTTGGTATTGATCGAGAAATCTTTTTTCCCGGAGATCCATGACCAGGGCCACCTGCGCAATGCTCAGTTCCGGTGCCGCCTGGATGCTGAGGAATTTCGGCAGGAGCACGACAGGGAGGTTATCCACACAGTAAAACCCGATGTCCTCCAAGGCACGCATAACCGTACTTTTTCCCGAACCGGCCATCCCGGTAATAATGACGATGCGAACGGCTTTCACGCAATCTCCTTTCCTGCGGCGACGGTCTGCACCCAGTTTTCGACGAGTGCCGGCGCATCCCTGCACACGACAGGGGAAGGGAACGTCGAGAACGGCAGGGCAACTTCCATGATGTGACGCGGCCTCCCTTCCCCCGGTTCTTCCGCTTTCATCCTCAATTCACACCACAAATCAAGGGGGGATTCCGGCTGTATCCGCAAGATGCCCGGACAGGTGCGGCTTTCCACGACGCCCACTCCCCGGAGGGCAATGACGTCCCGGGCGGTTCCGTACCCCCGGCCGTGGAGTTTGCCGCCTCTCTTCTCCACTTCCAGAAGATCATCCGCAACCCAGATATGCCCTCTTCGCGCCAACTCCAAACCGCAGGTGGTTTTTCCCACACCGGCATATCCGGTGATCAGGAGCCCCAGTCCGTAAAGATTGACCAAGACACCATGAATCACCACGATTTCCAATATTTTTTCACGGATTAGACCGGTGAATCGACTCAGCAAATAAGGCCCGCTATAGGATGAGCTGAAGAGGGCGATATGATTTTGTTCGCAGAACCGCCTGACTTCTTCAGGCGGTTCCCGGTTTTCGGCAAAAGCCAGGCAGGAACACTCCTCTTCCCGAACCCGGTTCAGAAATTTTTCCCGTTCCCGGCGGAGGCGCAGATCATCCGCATCCCGGCCGGACAGGATCAGAAAGCTTCCCCGGGGAACACGCCCCTGGGCGGTATTTCCAGAGGCCGGCAGACAAAGGGCACAGGAGAGGCCGATCCCCCTCCGGACGGGAAGATGAAAGAATTCACGGACACCCAGCCTTTCTTCCGATCCCCTGAGCAGGACTCTGATCGATTTTACTGCCAACAGGCACCTTTACCCCGTCATCCTTAACAGTTGTCATCCTTCTCGGAAATGATCCTGTACAGTTCATCCGAAGTCCTGGCTTCCATCAGGCGCTTCCTGAACTGGACATCTTTGAGCATGCGCGAAAGCTTGGCAAGGGTCTTCAGATGCTGGCCCGTCGACTGTTCGGGAGCGACAAGCAGAAAGAAGAGGTGGGCAGGCTTGCCGTCCATGGCTTCAAAGGGAACGCCTGCCTCGCTTTTCCCGAAGGCGATATACATGTCGTCCAGATCCGCCAGCTTGCCATGGGGTATCGCGATCCCGTCGCCGATCCCCGTCGTTCCGAGTTTTTCCCTCTCCAGGAGGGCTTTGACCATGGCTGAATGGTTAAACTTGACATTCCCGTATGCAAAAAGGGAACACAGTTCGGAGAGCACATCCTCCTTGTCTTTTGACCGCAGAGACGTGGAAATGAACTCCTTCTTGAGCATATCGACGATCTTCATTTCACATATCCCGCCGATCAGCCGTTCGTTTCGATCACCGCCAGTGAACCGTCCTCCCGGCGATACATGACGTGAACATTCTCCGTGCCCGTGTCACGGTAAACGACAAAAAAATTCTTCGTCTCTTCCATCTGCAGGACCGCGTCTTCCAGAGACATGGGGGCAAGCAGCACTTTCTTGGTTTCCACCACGCGGGAACCGGTCATTTCCTCCGCTTCTTCTCCCGCCGCTTCACCACCTATGGATTCGGCTTCCTTCAACCCGGCCTTGTGCATGCGGGTTTTTTCCCGGTGTTTTTTCAACTGGCGCTCCAGCTTGTCGACCGCGTTATCGATCGCCAGGCGCATGTCCTTCGCTTCCTCCTTGCTGTTGATATTCAAACCGTCGGCTTGCAGACCGATATCAGCCGTATTCCTGAATTTTTCAACTTGCAGAACAACACGGGCCTCGGCGGGGGCATCGATGTACTTATCCAGTTTTTTCATCTTTTCTTCCACATATTCCTTCTGCCAGGATTCGTCTTCCCCGTTTCGCAAGGTCACTGTAAGTCTCATTATGTCATCCTCCTTAAATTTTCATTGCGCCCGTTTTCCCGTTGATTCGCGAGGGCGGATGAAATTTCTTCACTGAAGCGTTGGCCATATAGTGTTGTTATCGAAAAAAGTCAATCTTTTATGTGGGTAAGACCACTTTCTTACGCCTTGACGAGGGGAGGATTCCGAGCATATCCCGGTATTTCGCCACGGTCCTCCTGGCAATGGTGATTCCCTCGCCCTTCAACAGCTTGACAATGTCCTGATCACTGAGCGGCTTCTGTCCATCCTCTTCACCGATAATCTTCCGGATTTTCTCTTTCACGCTCTTGGACGCGATGTCCTCTCCGTTTACCGTCTGGATGCTGCTGCTGAAGAAGTACTTCAGCTCGAAAATGCCCCGGGGAGTCAGCATGTATTTGTTGGTCGTCGACGGTTCTCTGCCTCTGCTCGATGCTCTTGATCAACCAGTTCGCCGACTGAACCCGTTCCCGAACGTACTGCTTGCCTTCCTCCGCCTTCGCCCCCTTTTTCAATCCCCCCATCACTTCCTTGTAGAGGTTGTTGATCCGTAGCCTCGGCAAACCGTCTTCATTCAAGACAACCCGGTAATCATTCCCCTGCTTGACAATGAACACATCCGGCACAATGGGCTTCACCCGTTCCTGTGAAAAGACACTGCCCGGTTTCGGATCCATACTGCTGATCATGGACACCAGTTCCAATACTTCCTGCAGGGAGATTTTCAGCTTCCGGCTGATGTTGACGTAGTTTTTCTTTTCCAGGTCCTTCAGATGATTCCGAATGATCGTTTGCAGCGCCTCGTTGGACGGATCGATCATCTTCGCCTGAATAAGGAGGCATTCCTGAAGGTTCCGGGCCGCAATGCCGGGGGGATCAAATTCCTGGATTTTCTTCAGCACCGCTTCGATAAAGGAAACATCCATGCCGAGAATTTCGGCCAGTTCCTCGAGGGTGACAGCCAGATACCCGTTCGGATCGAGATTGCCGATGATCTGCTCCCCCACCCGCACCTCGTCTTCCGTCAGGCGGGACAGCTTGAGCTGCCAGGACAAGTGATCCAAAAGCGAGGGCACGGACGTGAGCACGTTGTCCCAGGATGGATTTTCAATTTCCCGGCGGTCGTAATTGACGCCGACGGGTCCGTAATCCTCGAGGTAGCTGTTCCAGTCGAACTCCTCCTTTCCATCCCCTTCTCCGGTCAACTCCCCGGTTCTTTCCAGGGGCCGAGCGGACAATTCCTGCTCTCCTTCTTGAAGGATTGCCTGATCCTCCGATCCCTCCGCTTCGTCAAACTCGCCCAGTGTCTCTTCGCTCGTTTCTTCATCCGGAGATTCTTCGTCCAGGAAAGGGTTTTCCTCCATTTCCTGGCGGATCGTATCGACGAGTTCCAGACGGGACAGCTGCAGCAGCTTGATCGCCTGCTGCAACTGGGGCGTCATGATCAGCTGCTGCGTCAGTTTTAAATTTTGCCTAAGTTCCAGTGCCATTCCTGATGCCTGCCCGGCGACATCTCTTTCTGTATCGCCTTTTTTTACTCTACTACCATGGGTCTGTCTTTTACTTCA
>JAGVTI010000114.1 GCA_019136935.1 Deltaproteobacteria bacterium | reverse complement strand
CTGGAGGACGTGTTCCTCAAACTGACCGGAAGGGGGCTCCGCGAATGAAATCCATTTCATGGCGATTTCTTCAGGTCTGGCAGCGAAACTTCATCGTCTACCGGCGAACCTGGCTGGTGAGCTTCCTCCCGCCCCTGCTGGAGCCTCTTTTTTACCTGTTGGCCTTCGGCGTCGGGATGAGCGTTCTGATTGGATCTCTCCACTATGAAGGAACCCCTGTCTCCTACGCGAAATTCATCGCTCCGGCCCTCATCGCCATCAACATCATGAGTAACGCCTTCTACGAAAACACCTACGCCTCCTTCGTCAGGATGTATTACCAGAAAACTTTCGACGCCATGATGGCCACGCCCCTGACGGTGGGGGAGATCATTGCGGGGGAAATCGTCTGGGGTGCGACGAAAGCGGTTTTTGCAACGGCGATCATGATGACGGTCATCAGCTTCTTCGGACTGATCCGCTACCCCGACGGGCTCCTGCTGATTCCCCTTGCCTTCCTCGGAGGCCTGGCCTTCGGGGCCATGGGGATGCTTTTCACGGCCGTTGTGCCCCACATCGAATTGTTCAACCTCCCTATTTTTCTTTTCATTACCCCCATGTTTCTTTTCGGGGGAACCTTCTTTCCCCTGGAGAACATTCCGATATGGGCCCGGCAATTTGCCCTGGTTTTGCCTCTGACGCACCTGGTCAATCTCTGCCGGGCATTTTCTTACGGCGCCTATGGAGGGAGCCTGTTTGTCATGAGTTTTTTCTATCTCGCAGGCCTTACCCTGATCCTGTTTCCCCTGGCGATCCATAAAATGCATCGCCGGCTGATCAAATAGTCTTTCGGAACGCATGATTTTTTCACGTGTTTCGTGTATTGTTTTCCCGTCGATTCGGTTCGGCTGATCTGCCGATGAAAGAAAGGAGAATGTCGTGATCATCGGTGTGCTCAAGGAAATCAAGGAAGGGGAGAATCGGGTCGCCCTCACTCCCGCAGGGGTCAAAACCCTGGGATTGGAAGGTCACGCGGTTCTCGTGGAAACGGGATGCGGCCACGGAAGCGGCATATCCGATGAAGAATACGGGCGGGAAGGCGCTGCCCTTGTTTCCGCCGCAGAAATTTACAAACGGGCGGAGCTGATCGTCAAGGTCAAGGAGCCCCTGGAGGGGGAGTGGGATTGTTACCGGGAGGGACAGCTGCTTTTCACCTATCTTCACCTCGCTTCATCGGAAACGTTGACCCGCGCCATGATCGAGAGAAAAATCACGGGCATTGCCTACGAAACCGTCCAGACTTCGGATGGCCGGCTTCCCCTGCTGACCCCGATGAGCGAAATCGCCGGGCGGATGTCGATCCAGATGGCCATGCGTTTTCTGGAAAAAGATTACGGCGGACGGGGCATCCTCTTAAGCGGCGTGCCCGGGGTTCCACCGGCGGAAGTGGTCATTGTCGGAGGCGGCGTGGTGGGACTCAATGCCGCCAGGATCGCCTGCGGCCAGGGCGCCCACGTTACGATTCTGGATGTGGACCACAAGCGCCTTAAATATATCGACGATGTGCTCCACGGTCACGTCATCACGGTTTATTCCAATCCCTACGCCATCGAAAAGTCGACGGGATATGCGGATGTCCTGATCGGGGCCGTCCTGATCGCCGGTGCCAGGGCGCCGGTGGTCGTCACGGAAAACATGGTGTCCCGGATGAAGCGGGGTTCCGTTATCATCGATATTTCCGTCGATCAGGGCGGATCGGTGGAAACGATCCGCTCGACGACCCATGCCGATCCCGTCTATACGGTTCACGGTGTCATCCACTGCGGTATCCCGAACATTCCGGCCTCCGTTCCCAGAACATCGACCTTTGCCTTGACGAATGCCACCCTTCCCTACATCCGGACCATTGCCGCCAAGGGAATCCGCAGGGCGGCTCTGGGCGACATCGCCCTGGCCCGCGGCATCAACTGTGCCGCCGGCGTGCTGACCCATCCCAAGGTGGGGGAAGCCTTCGGGATGACTTGGGTACCGTGGCGCGATGCTCTCCGGTGAGAAAGGGCGACGATTCTTGACAAAGGGGAAAATGTGTGAAAAGGTTTTTCCCCTGCGGCAGTCCCATATCCGAATGATGACTTCCCGATCTGCCGCATCGAAAACAGATAAGCCTCTTCCTTCGATAATGAGGAATCGCTATTGATCGATCAACTGATCCATAACCTGGCTGTTCACCTGCAGGATTCCGTTCTGCTGGCGCCCCTCATTGCCTACCTGGGCGGTCTCCTGGTCGGTTTCACGCCCTGCGTTTATCCCGTCATCCCCGTTACCGTCGCTTTCATCGGCGCGCGCAGCGCAAATACCCGGACAAAGAGCTTTCTCCTTTCCCTGTTCTACGTTCTGGGGATTGCCCTGACATACACCCTTCTGGGGGGCATCGCGGCCTTTTCCGGCCGGCTTTTCGGCCAGATCCAGGCAAATCCCTGGACATACTTCGTCATGGCCAATGTCTGCATTCTCATGGGGCTTTCAATGCTTGAAGTCTTTACCCTGCGTTTTTACACGCCGGAAGCGATTTCCCGGTTTCATGACCGGAAGAAAACGGAGGGGTGTCTCGGCAGTTTTTTCGTCGGGATCTTGTCCGGATTTGTCCTTGGCCCCTGCACGACGCCGGTTCTCACGGTCCTTCTGACCTACGTTGCAAGCAGGCAAAACCCGGTGTTCGGAATGGCCCTTCTGTTTCTGTTTTCCCTGGGAATCGGGACCCTTTTGATTCTCGTCGGCACTTTTACGGGATTTCTGACCCGCCTGCCCAAATCCGGTCCCTGGATGGTCCGGGTCAGTCATCTCTTCGGATGGATCATGATCGCTATCGGGGAATACTTTCTGATCCACTCCGGGAAATTGTGGATTTAGGAGAGGAAATGACCTTTTGCAGACGTTTTTTCAGTTTATCGATAGCGGGAAAGGGTGCCGTGTTTTTACGGCTTATCCTGGTCACAGGCGTTCTGCTTCCACTGCTTTTTGCCCTTTCCTGCGGACCGGCGCCCGAAACCGGCGAAACGGGGGGCAAGGCCCCCGACTTCACTCTTTTGGATTTGGACGGGGAACCCTTCCATCTCAAGGTCGAAAGGGGGAAAATGGTCCTGATCATCTTTACCACGACCTGGTGTCCTTCCTGCCGCGCTTCGATTCCCCTTTACCGGGACATCCACGCGGCATACGGCCCGCAGGGGCTTGTGGTGGTCAACGTCGATATTCAGGAACCTCCGGACAAACTCCGTCAATTCGTGAAAGCAAATCAAATCCCTTATCGCGTTCTGCTGGACCAGGATGGGGAGGTCGGTATGGCTTACGGGATTGTGGGGATTCCCGCCCTCGTTCTGATCGATCAGGATGGGGAAAGAATTTCTTCCGACACGGCCACCATTGTGGAAATTCTGGAGAAAGTCTATAAACGGACGGCGGCGTTTTCACCGTAAAGCCTTCTTCAGAGGCCTGCAATAAAAGCCTGTCGGGTTTGATCGAAATAACGGTCCAGTTCTGCGTAGGTTCGGATCATCTCGTCCTCGATCCCTTTGCGGTAGAGCTCAAATGCCTGGCCGTCCAGGTAGGGCGGCGGGGATGTAAGGTTTTCGCTGAAATGGATGAGCACCCTGCTGAAAGGCTTCGGTACCATGAACCGGTCCCAGCTGCTGAAAATCCAGCACTTTTCATAAACCAGATAAACCGGGCAGATGGCGGCACCGGTACGCTGGGCCATTGCAATCAGCCCCGCCTTCACCATTTGGGCCGGTCCCGTCGGACCGTCCACGACGTGGCCTCCGATGCGATATTTTCCGATTGCATCGACCATTTCCCGCAGCGCTTCTTTGCCACCCCTTGAACTCGATCCCCGGACGGGCACAAAGCCGGAATTCCGTACAATGCGGGCAATGAACTCGCCATCTTTGCTCCGGCTGATCATGATGGGGATCGCCAATTTATAAAAGCGGGGGAGAAAAAAACCACAAAACAGCCTCTGGTGCCAACTGGCCAGCAGAACCGGCCCGCCGTTGCGAATGTGGTCGAATACACCCTGGACATGTTCAACCTGGAAACGCAGGGTCTTTGTATAAAGGAAAAGGAGATAGTAAAGAGGTTTCGTCAATCTCAGAAGAAGAGCAAATTTCAGATCTTTCCAACGGTTCCCCGTTTTCATGTTTTCCCGCCTCGAAAAGATGATGCTCCCGTAAAAAGCCCCCCAGTTCCCTCTTCCCTGGAGGATGTGTTTGCAATACACGTTCTTGTCATTTCGATCCCTTCGTCGCACCCGGGGTAAACTCCGGGAGAAATCTTCAAGTCTCAGCGATACCGGGAGATCAAGATTCTCCATATCCGTCCGGAATGACATTTTCCGGCATGACGACACAGCTTCTTGACGGGGGAGGGGAAAGAGACTTTTTGCGAAGCCGTCAAAGATGGGGGGTACGTTGCCATGTAACGAAGGGATTTGTCAATGGGGTTTTGATACGGATGCTGCATTAGTGCTGGACAGACGGTTCTTTCATCGAGTAGGAAGGAGAGATCGCCCATCGGAGAATTGCAGGATATGTCCGATATGGGAGAACTGTATGGGATGAAGGGGGATTTTGAAAACGTGCCCAGGTATAAAATGATCATCGAATACGACGGAACGAGCTACAGCGGCTGGCAGGGCCAGGCGAACGCCCGCAGTATCCAGGGCACCCTGATCGAAACGGCCCGGCGCGTCCTGAACTGCGAGGCGGACATTCAGGGGGCCGGCCGCACCGACGCCGGGGTCCACGCGTTGGGACAGGTGGCTCACCTGGAGGTTCCGAAAAAACTGTCCCTCCGTGCCGCCCTGCAAAAATGGAACGACGAACTGCCTTCGAATATCAATATCCTGCGCCTGGAAGAGGCGAAGGCAGACTTTCACGCCCGTCACCATGCGAAGGGCAGAAGTTATCTGTACCTTCTTTCCCGTAAACGAACCGCTTTCGGGAAACGTTATGTCTGGTGGGTGCGGGATCCCCTGGACATGAAAACCATGGAAACGGTGATGAACCTGTTCCAGGGTTTCCACGATTTTTCCTCCTTCGCCGACAAAAGGATGGGAAAGGGAAAATCTCCCCTGGTGCAGATCGATTCCGCCGTGGTGAAACAAGCCGATCATCTGATTCTATTCCGTTTCGCCGGATCTCATTTCCTCTGGAAAATGGTCCGCCGCCTGGTCGGGGTGACCGTCGAGGCAGGGCGGGGGAAACTGTCCGTCCTGGATATCGAAGGCATGCTGAAGGAAACTTCGGACATCCCGGCACGGTTCACGGCGCCGCCTTCGGGGCTGTTCCTGGAACAGGTGCTGTACGAGGGAGATTCCTGGCGGCCCTTTCAGCCCCCGGCTTGGCCGATGCTGACAAGATGAGATCGAAATTCCGGGCTCCGTCGGGAATCGATACGAAACGCGGAAGGCGGGACGGCTCTTCTTCCGCCGTCAGGACCGTTCTTTCCTCTCCTGCAGGTACCGCCGTATCTCGCCAAGAAAATCCTCCCCATAGCGTTCGAGTTTATGGGTACCGACTCCGTGGACATTCAGAAATGCCTCGTCGTCCGCAGGCAGTGCAGCGGCCATGCCGACCAGGGATATGTCGCTGAAAATGACAAACGGCGGCACTCCGGCGGCATCGGCCAGGGTTTTCCGCAGGGCGCGGAGCCGCCGGAAGAGTTCCTCGTCGTAATCCGCATCGCCGCTTTTGCGTCGGCTCGCTTTTAAGGTGGCTGCGGATTTTACCCGCGGCACCGCCATGGTCAGGCTCTGTTCGCCCCGCAGAACCGGCCGGGCCGCGTCGGTCAGGGTCAGGACCGAATAGTTGCCCACGTCCTGCTGCAGAAATCCCCGGTGGACAAGGTGGTGGAGGAGTCCCCCCCAGTATTCCTGGCTTTTGTCGGCGCCGATTCCGTACGTGGAAAGGCGGTCATGCCCCAGCCGCATGATCCGTTCCTTTTTGGAACCGCGCAATACATCGATTACATGACCCATGCCGAAACGTTGATTTACCCGGTACACACAGGACAGGGCCTTCCGGGCATCCTCCGTCACGTCGATCATTTCCGGGGGATGCAGGCAGATGTCGCAATTGCCGCAGTCCTGCTCCACCCACTCATCGAAATAACCGAGGAGGATCCGTCGTCGGCAGCTTGAGGCTTCGGCAAAGGCCACCATGGCGTTCAGTTTGTGAAGTTCGATCCGCTTGCGCTCGGGATTCTGGGTGTTTTCGATCAGGCTCCGGGCGATGGCGATGTCGCCGTACCCGAACAGGAGCAGGGCGTCCGCCGCCAGACCATCGCGGCCGGCGCGTCCCGTTTCCTGGTAATAGCTTTCGATGTTTTTCGGGATGTCGTAATGGACGACAAACCGGATATTGGACTTGTCGATTCCCATGCCGAAGGCTACCGTCGCGACCATGATCCGGACATCGTCCCGCAGGAAATCGTCCTGGACCTTTTGTCTTTCCGCCGTTGTCAGTCCGGCATGGTAGGGGGCCGCATTGAAGCCG
The DNA here is from genome assembly GCA_019136935.1 of Deltaproteobacteria bacterium. Classification (GTDB taxonomy): domain Bacteria; phylum Desulfobacterota; class Syntrophia; order Syntrophales; family JAAYKM01; genus JAAYKM01. The sequence continues at coordinate 7,552 of JAGVTI010000114.1, read as the reverse complement.
GCCGATTGCAGTTTCGCCGCCAGGTCGTCCACTCGTTTACGGCTCAGACAGTAAACGATGCCGGCTTCCCCGAAGTGGTTTCGCAGAAAATCAATCAGCTGAGAGAAGGGCTTGATCTTGTCGAGGACGGTATAGCGGATATTGGGGCGATCGAAACTGGTGATATAGCACCGGGCATGCCTGAGGTGGAGCCGGTCGAGGATGTCGCGGCGGGTATGGGATTCGGCCGTCGCCGTCAGGGCGATCATCGGTATCTGGGGGAATAGTTTGCGCAGGCGTCCAAGCCGGCTGTATTCGGGCCGGAAATCATGGCCCCATTGGGAAATACAGTGGGCCTCGTCAACGGCGAAAAGAGCGATGGGAATGTCCCTGAGGCGCTGCAGGAATTCATCGCTGACCAGTCTTTCCGGTGCGATGTACAGGAGATCCAGTTCTTCACCATGGAGCATCGCCAGGACCCGGCGGGCCTCGCGGCTCTTCAGGGAGGAATTGTAAAAAGCCGCCTTCACTCCGCAGGCCTGAAGCGCATCGACCTGGTCTTTCATCAGGGAAATGAGCGGGGAAACGACAATTCCGACCCCCGCACGATGGAGGGAGGGGATCTGATAACACAGGGACTTCCCCCCTCCCGTCGGCATGAGGACGAAGGCGTCCTCTCCGCGGATGAGATTCTCGATGATTTCCTGCTGCTGGGGGCGGTAGGTTTCGTACCCGAAGATATTTTTCAGACTTTTCAGGGGGCTGCCGGTTATCGATACGGGTTCCAATTTCGTTACCTTAGCCTCGTAGGTTCTGCACCCCGGTTTACACATACGGGATCTTTCCAGGAAGCATTCCGGAAAGTCAGGGTGGCACAAAGAAAAAAAGCGGGCTTCCTCTTAACCCGGACAGCCCGGATCTTAACCCTTTCTTCACCTCCTTGTCCAGCCATGAAATCGTGAACCCGTCCGCATATTTCTGCGCCGTTTCGGGGAAGCTTTAACGCACCCGTTTTGCCCCGATCCGGACAGGCGTCATGATTCGGAAACGGAGGCTTGCCTTTCTTTGCCGGAACGGTCGTGATCATGACTGAAAATGAGGGCGAGGACGCTTCCTCGAAAAAAAGCCGTCAAAAAACGGAATCGAAAATTCAGGAAAATACCGGGAAATATGATGAGATGAACGGTTGAAATCTTGTCCGTACAAGCAGGCCGGCAGGCCGGCGGAACCCGCACTGCCGGCCTGCTTTCATAACGGTGGTTCCCCGATTTATGAAAAAGGGGAATCGGTCTCCTACTGCGCTTTCGGTACGATCTTGATTTCGACCCGCCTGTTCATTTGGCGCCCTGCCTCGGTGTCGTTGGTGGCCACCGGCATGGTTTCACCGAACCCGACCGCTTCCATGCGGCTTTCGGCTACGCCCTGCTGGGCGAGCAGCGTTCTGACGGCGTTGGCACGCCGGGTCGAAAGATCCTGGTTGTATTCCTCGGAACCGACACTGTCCGTATGGCCTTCCACCCTGATGAGCGTATCGGGGTACTGCTTCAGGATCCCCGCGACCCGCGTTATCTCGGATTGAAGTCCCGGCCTGACAACGGTGGAATTGGTATCGAACGTCACATCTCCCTTGAACGTCACGGCCAGGAGGTTCCCTTCTCGAGACACGGCGGCCGCATCGGAGGTGGCCAACGCGTCGCGCATGTCTCTTTCCTGGTTGTCCATCATTCTGCCGACGGCGGCTCCGCCGAGCCCTCCCACGGCGGCTCCGATGGCTGCCCCGATCAGGGTGCCCTTCGTGTCACGGCCGATGACCTGACCGGCAACTGCGCCGGCGACGGCGCCGCCCGCCGCCCCGTAAACAGCCCCTTTTTGTGTTTTGGTTTGCGGCGCGGCGCACCCCGTTACCATCGTTGCCAGTAATCCACAGATTAAAATGGCGATGCATGCTTTTTTCATCTTGACCTCCTTTCAATTCGTTTCATGTGATGTGCCGAAAAAGGCTCTCGCTGGTCTCTTTTCCCCGGGAAGATCCCCGTTGGGTCCGTACATTCCCGGCCGGAGACAGGAAGCCGTTTATCTCGACCATTTTCGTGCTCAATATAAATGCTTCCGGTTTCAGAATCAACTCAAAAAAGCGGGGGAACTCGGAGTGTATGAAAAATTCAAATCGGAGACGCCGCAAAAAGCCGAAAAAAACCGTGTCCTCCAAGATAAGCTTGCGAGGACCTGTCCTGACGGGCGAGGGCGATTTGAAATCCGGGAAGGGGATTGGCTGGAAAAGGACGTTATGAAAGCAGGGTGTCGACAACCGCGTCAGGAGGCGCCGGACCGTTTTGCCGGCGGGCGGCTTTTCCGGGCGCCCCCTTGGAGATGGTTTCGTCAAAAGAAACCGTTTCCGTTTTTACGGCTTCAATTTATGCCAGGAGTTCTTTGGCGGCGGCGACCACGGCCTCCACCGTGATCCCGAATTTTTCGAAAAGAACCGCCGAGGGGGCACTGGCGCCGAAGGAATCCATGCCGACAATTTTCCCGGCTGTTCCGACATAATGCTCCCATCCCAGCCTGATTCCCGCCTCGACAGCCACCCTGGCCCTGACGCCCGCCGGCAGAACCTGTTCCCGGTACGCTGCCGGTTGTCTGTCGAACAGCTCCCAACTGGGCATCGAGACGACCCGGGCACGGACACCGCCGGAGGCGAGGGTTTCCGCCGCTTTCAGGGCGACTTCCACCTCCGATCCGGTTCCAATGAGGATGATTTCCGGATTTTTCCCTTCGGCTTCTTTCAGGATGTATCCTCCCCGCCGCAGGCCTTCGGCCGGGGCGAGCACCTCGTGATTCAGGGCTAAGACGTTCTGCCGGGTCAGCACCAGTGCCGTGGGGCCGTCCGTGTTCAGCAGCGCCGCCCGCCATGCCTCGGCGGTTTCCGCGGCGTCGGCGGGACGGATCACCGTCAGGTTCGGTACAACCCGCAGACTCATCAGCTGTTCCACCGGCTGGTGGGTGGGACCGTCTTCGCCCAGGCCGATGCTGTCATGGGTGAAGACAAAGATCACACGCAGTCCCATGAGGGCGGCCAGCCTGATCGGGGGGCGCATGTAATCGGAAAAGGTGAAGAACGTCGCCGTATAGGGGATCAACCCGCCGTGGAGCGCCATGCCGACCGCAATGGACCCCATGGCATGTTCCCGGACGCCGAAATGGATGTTACGTCCGCCGTAACCCCATTCCCCGCCGACGGTTCCCTGCACCCCCTCCTTGGGGAGGTCCGGCCGCTGGAAATCGCCGCAGCCCTTCAGCCAGGTGAAGGTCGAGGGATTCAGATCCGCGGAGCCGCCGATCAGTTCCGGCAAGACTTTTGCCAGGGACTGCATGATCCCTTCACCCGTCTTCCGGGTGGCCGCGGGCTTCGTCTCGGGACCGTAAACAGGCAGGGCCGATTCCCAATTCGCGGGCAGCCCGCCTTTCATCATCCGTTCAAATTCAGCGGCTTCGCCGGGGAAGGATACCCGGTAGGCATCGAACCCCTTCTCCCACGCCGACTGTGAAGCAGCGCCCTTTGCCAGGGAGGTGCGGTAGTGGGTGAGAACCTCTTCCGGGATGTAAAAGACCGGTTCGGCCGGCCAGCCGAGCCGGGCCTTCGCCGCCGACAGTTCTTCCTGGCCTAAAGGAGATCCGTGGACCTCCGACGTTCCTTCCTTGGAAGGCGCGCCGCAGCCGATCGTCGTGCAGACGGAAATGAAGGAGGGGCGGGTCAGGTCGCTTTTGGCGGCCTGGATGGCGGCGTCGATCACCTCGACGTCGTTTCCTTCATCGACGTGAATGACTTGCCAGCCGCAGGCGGCAAAGCGAGCCTTGACATCTTCCGTGAAGGTCAGGGCGGTCGATCCGGCCAGGGAAATATGGTTGTTGTCGTACAAGACGATCAGTTTCCCCAGACCCAGATGCCCCGCCAGGGCGCAGGCCTCTGCGGCGACGCCTTCCATGAGATCGCCGTCCGAAGCGATCGCGTAGGTGTAGTGATCGACGACGGCATGACCGGGGCGATTGAACTTCGCCGCCAGATGCGCTTCCGCGACGGCCATCCCGACGGCGTTGCTGATCCCCTGCCCGAGAGGACCCGTCGTTACCTCCGCACCCGGTGTCTGGGGATATTCGGGGTGTCCCGGGGTTTTGCTTTCCCACTGGCGGAAAGCTTTAATGTCGTCCAGGCTCAGGTCGTAGCCCGTCAGGTGCAGAAGGGCGTACAGGAGCATCGAGGCATGTCCCGCCGACAGGACGAAGCGGTCCCGGTCCGGCCATTCGGGGTTTGCGGGATTGTGCTTCAGATGCCTCATCCAAAGCGTGTATACCATTGCCGCCGCCCCCATGGGCATCCCGGGGTGACCGGATTTGGCCTTCTCGATGGCATCGGCAGCCAGAAAGCGGATCGTGTTGATGTATCTATCCTGCAGATTTGCTGAATCGGTCATGGAGTTTCTCCTTGGTGATGTTCCGTCATTTTTGAGGCGTATATACCCCATCGGCAGCGGTTAAACAAGGATTTCTACGGGAGGAGAACGTCCTTCTTCCGCGCGGCAACCGGGAAGGCCCGTCATGGTCGGATTCCCCGCGGTTATTTTCATGCCCGGACGGAAATATTCATTTATTGAAACCACTTTTTTTGTTATACCTTGCCTCGGGAAACGGCCTAAACGATAGGCATGGAACCATCGGAGGGGGGAATCCGCACCGATTCGTTCCCGCTTCCGGCGGGGAAGATGAAATGCACAAAGAGAAAGGGAATGATCCATGGGAAAAACAACGCATGCCTCGGATCTCGAAGGCCTGACCCTGCTGGGAAGGAAATCCACGCCGGTCAGGAAACTGGAAACTTTTCCCAACCACCATCCGGAACGGGATTACACCGTGACCATGGAAACGGAAGAGTTTACCACCCTCTGCCCTCTCACCGGTCAGCCCGATTTTGCGAAGATCTCCGTTCGCTATGTCCCGGACCGGAAGATCCTCGAATCAAAGTCCTTCAAGCTCTACCTCTGGTCTTTCCGCAACGAAGGTTCCTTTCACGAACACCTGACAAACGTGATTCTCGACGACGTGGTGACCGCTCTGGAACCCCGGTTCTGCAAGGTCACGGCGGATTTCGCGGTCCGCGGAGGCATCTCCATCACCGTAGAAGCCGAATACCGGAAATAACGCCCGTTCACGGCCGGCCGGCGGCGGAATTCCTCAATCCGTCCTCCGGCGATCGAGGACGTCAAACCTTCGCGTAGGGGTCTTCGGCCGCCTTTTCCAGGAGATCACATTTTTCCTGGTAATTTTCCAGGAGGATTCGGAGCCAGGAGGGGAGTCCCTGCTTCTCGTACGTATCGATGTTCATGCAGACGGTGGTATTCTGCCCTTCCGTGACGACCAGACCGGGTTCCTGGGCGCGGTAGACTTTGTAACCCCAGGTAATCGACGTGTTGCCCAGTTTAAGTACCCGGACTTCCACGATCAGGTGATCGCCGTAACGAAGTTTTCGCCGGAAATCCGTTTCCAGGTGCACCGTCGGAAATCCGATCCGGTGTTTCTGCAGAAGCATCGAATAATTCACCCCCAGCTCCATGGAGAAAAAATCCTCCAGCGCCACGTGGAAATAGTGAACGAACCGGGGATAGTAAACGATCCCTGCATTATCGATATCGCTGAAACAGACCTTCAAATGAGCCTGAAACGGCATGTTCCACACCTCCTTGTCAAGTGGGCCGTCAAAGAACGGCCATATATCGCAACATACCATATTAATCCGGTGGTTTCGATCGATTTACGGGAGATTCCGGATTCCGCCCGGAGCCTGTGCCGCAGCGGGTGTGCCCGCCGTTTCCGGGGAAAGGGGAAAACAGAGTTTTTGCGGGTTCACCGTCAGGACTTTCCCGATTTGAGAATCTCATGAATCGCCGCCCGGTCGACCTTCCCCGTCGCTGTCATGGGGATCCGGTCCACCGCCACGAACCGCCGGGGCACGGCGTACGGTTCTACCATGGCTCCCAGTTCCCGCCGTAATTCCGCCGGATCGACTTCCGTCACCACCAGGGCCGCGAGATCGGTCGGACGCCCTTTCTCCCTGGGCAGGAGCACCGCCAAGGCATCCCTGACCCCGTCTATTTTCCTTATTTTTTCCTGGATTTCGACCAGATCGACCCGTTTCCCGCCGATTTTGACCACATCGTCGGCCCTTCCCCGGAGGAAAAAGCGGCCTTGCCCATCTTTTTCCGCCCGGTCGGCCGTCACGAAAAACCCGGCTTCATTGCGGGGTAAGGAGGGGGAAATGAAGGGGGATCGGACCTGCAGGCGTCCATCCTCGATCCGCCATTCGACCGGATCGAGGGCCGTCAAGGTGTCGCCGTCCCGGCCGCGGCACCTCACGGCGACGCCTCCCGTTTCCGTCGACCCGTAAATTTCGTTGATATCCAGGTCCGTTTTCGCCCGGAAATAGTCCGCGTCGGCTGCATCCAGCGCTCCTGCAGAGGAAAAGGCCATCCGGAGATGATGCCGCTTGAGGAAATCCCCCTTCATGACCCGGTAACAGGCGGGGACACTGACCAGGATCGTCGCCCCCGATTCCGCCGCCGCCTTCAGAATTTCACGCGGAAAGACGTAAATTCCCTCCAGAACACGGGCGGAAGCAATCAGGGGAACCAGGACGGAAAAGAGAAGGCCGTAAATGTGCTGAGGCGGAACCGTCGCCAGGAAAACATCTTCCGCCGTGATTCCGAATGTCGTGCACATGTACCGGGCCTCTTCGATCATGTTCCGGGGCGTCTTGGCCCAGACCTTCGGAGCCCCGGTCGATCCGCCGGTAAAGAGCATCAGGAAAGGGTCATCGGCGTCGATGAAATGGCGGGGTTGAAGGTCTGCCTGATCGAGCATGTCCGGGAAAATGGTTTCCACCTCCGGCGGAAAATCACCGGGACCGTCGGCCAGGACCCGTGAAACGGGCATCGTCTTCAACACATCCGCTACGGCCTGACGGGAAAAGGCGTAGGGGAATACCAGGCGGGGGCCGCCGGAAAGGGCGGCAAGCAGGGCCGCCGCCACCAGGGTTTTGTTCTCCGAGCACAGGCAGAGAAAATTCCGGTCTTTCTCCCTGGTTGTGCCGAGGCGCCTTATCCCCGCCGCAAGGGCTCCTATCTTCCGGTGAGTTGGGCCGTTCACGATAAATTCCCGTTCCGGGCCGGGAAGTTCCGCCACCAGGGTTCGGGTCCACGCCACTCCGGACGGCTCACTTTTGACTTCGGATGTTCTTTTCATTTCACTCTGCCGCTTTCCGTTTCTTCTTGGAGGCTTTCCCACGGTTTTCCTTCGAATCCGCAGGAAACCCATCCGACATGCCGTCTTCCCGCCACGGCCGGCCGGAAGGGGCAACCATGCCGGAGAAAGACAAATTCCTTGACTTATTTCAAGGTTTCCCATTTATTATGCGGCCGTCTATTAACACATTTCATTCCGATTGAACATGTGGAAAAAGGCGCATTTTTTTGATACAGGGAGGCGGCTTCTCCCGCAGGACGCACAAAGGCGGGTCGATCGCCGT
>JAGVTI010000032.1 GCA_019136935.1 Deltaproteobacteria bacterium | reverse complement strand
GGAGATTATCCTGCGGGCCAACAACTCGATCTCCCGGGGACGGATCTCGAAGGTCTATTTTACGGAATTCGTCATTCAATAGCCGGAGACAAACGGGGGAACAAGGAAGGCGTTCATCATGTCACAGATACTATCTCAGGAAGAGGTCGATGCCCTTCTCAGGGGAATCGCCGGAGGAGACATCGAGACGGAAATCGATGATATCCACGAGCCGTCGGATGTGACCCTTTATGACCTGACCAGCCAGGACCGGATCATCCGGGGGCGGATGCCTACCCTCGAAATGACCAACGAGAAGTTTGCCAGGATGTTTCGCACCACCCTGTCCTCTCTCATGCGGAAAGTCATCAGTGTCAACGCCGTATCGACCAACATGCTGAAATTCGGAGAGTTTCTGAAGACCCTTCCCGTTCCGACAAGCCTCCATCTATTCCGCATGGAGCCCTTGAGGGGCAATGCCATCTTCGTCATGGAGTCCAAAATCATCTTCACCCTGGTGGATATCCTTTTCGGCGGGACAGGGCGGGAGTTCTTCAAGGTCGAGGGCCGGGAATTCACCGCCATCGAAAACAGCCTGATCAAGAAGGTGGTCATCAATGCCCTGGTCGATTTGGAAAAGGCCTGGAAACCCCTCATCGATATCAAGGTCCTCTACCAAAGGTCGGAGATCAACCCCCAGTTCGCCCAGATCGTTCCCCTGACGGATGTCGTGATCGTCGTCAATTTCGAGGTCGAGGTCGAGTACAACACGGGCATCATGTCCCTGTGCATTCCCTATGCAGGCCTGGAGCCGATCCGGGATAAATTGCAGGCAGGATTTCAGAGCGAGCACCTGGAAGTGGACAAGGTGTGGGCGGAGCGTTTCAAGGAGAATTTCACCCTGTCCCGGATCAATCTGTCTGTGGAGTTGGGGAAGACGAACGTGAAGAGCCGGGAAGTCGCCGAATTGAAGAAAGGGGATGTGATTCTCCTGGATCGGTATGTGTCGGACCCGTTGTTCCTCCTGGTGGAAGGGGTTCCCAAATTTTTGTGCGTGCCGGGTGTTTCCAAGGGAAATCAGGCGGTGCAGATATCCCATGTAATTCAGCGTGACGAGGTGATAGATTATGGAACAGAGTGAAATCGATGCATTGATGAAAGAGATGGACGCGGATTCCCCGGCGCCTTCCGATGAAGGAGAAGATCTGGGCTGGGACGACGTTCAGGAGGAGATGGAGGCATCGCGGAAAGAGGAGCCCAAAACGGAAGTGGCGAGTGTCAGTTTCGGGGAACTTCAGTCGAACGGACCCCAGAAGGGGAGCTTGGATCTCGATTTCATCCTGGATATCCCCCTGACCCTGACGGTGGAACTCGGGCGGAGCAAGATGCTGATCAGCGAGTTGCTGCAACTGGGCCAGGGGTCGGTCCTGGAGCTCTCCAAACTGGCGGGTGAACCCATGGATGTCTTCATCAACCAGCGGCTCATCGCCCGGGGCGAGGTCGTCGTCGTCAATGAAAAATTCGGTGTCCGCCTGACGGACATCGTTTCCCCCGCCGAGCGGGTGAATCGCCTGCGTTAGGCTGTAAGAGCGAGGTTTTATGGAACCCATTTCCTTTTTCCCGGCCCTCCTGAAGATGATTTCCGCCCTGGCCCTGGTTTTGGGCATCATGATCGGACTGGCGTTTCTTGTCCGGCGGTTCTTCCAGCAGACGGGCATGGCCACTCCCGACGGCTCGTCCATCACCATCCTGGCGGTCAAGTACCTGGGACCGAAAAGCAGCATCATGATCGTGGACATTTTGGGCGAGGTCGTGGTGATCGGCGTATCGAACCAGCAGATGTCCTATCTCACGACCCTCGACGACGAGGCCGCGCTGGAGAAGCTCAGATCCCTGAACCGTCAGCGGGGAAGGGGGATACCGGCGGTTGATCCCCTGGACCGGTACAAGAATCTCGTCAGATCCCTCATCCGTCAGAAAAAGGACGGGGACCGCTCATGAAAAGTCTCCGGTGCCGTTTCAGTTCGGCGGGAATCGTCGGGTTCCTGGTTGCGGCGGTGTTGCTGCTGCCGGCATCCCCCCTGTACTGCGCGCCCCTGTCCCTGCCGAACGTCAGCCTGAATATCGGCGGCGCCGCCGACCAGCCCGGCCAGATGTCGGGGCTGCTTCAGCTGATGATCTTCCTCACCCTGCTGACCCTGGCGCCGGCGATCCTTTTGATGGTGACGTCCTTTACACGGATCGTCGTGGTCCTTTCCCTGGTGCGGAACGCCCTGGGGACGCAGCAGATGCCGCCCAACCAGATCATCATCGGCCTGGCCCTCTTCCTGACTTTCTTTGTCATGGCCCCCGTCTGGAACAGGATCAATACGGATGCCCTCCAGCCCTACATGGAGGAACAGATTTCGGGTGAACAGGCATTCGCGCTGGGGACCGCACCTCTGAAGGATTTCATGCTCAAGCAGACTCGGGAAAAGGACCTGGCCCTGTTCATCAGGATGTCCAAGGAGAAGCGTCCGGAGAAACCGGCGGACATTTCCCTGAACATTCTGGTACCGGCCTTCGTCATCAGCGAACTGAAAACGGCCTTCCAGATCGGGTTCATGATCTACCTGCCCTTCATGATCATCGACATGGTCATTTCCAGCATTCTCCTGTCCATGGGCATGATGATGCTCCCGCCCATCATCATGAGCCTGCCTTTCAAACTCCTGTTGTTCGTCCTGGTCGACGGCTGGTACCTGATCGTGGGTTCCCTCGTCCAGAGTTTCCGCTGAACTTCCTGCTGGTTTTGCCAAGCCGGACCGTATAACCGGGCCGGCAATCCTCTAATTGCAGCCCTGCCGTTTGATTCCGCAGCGCGGGGCGACGGTTGTGCCGATACGCCGGGGATCTATTTCCTTGACCATTGCGGTCCTTTCTGATAGGCCGAAATCATGCGTTTTGCCTTCGGGGGTGCAAAGCAACATTGAAACAAAAACACCACGATTCCATCATTCCCTGCTCAAGGAGCGCGTCCATGACGAGTCCTTGGCGTAACGGCCGGGTTTCCCCTTAAAAACAATTCCCATCAGGTTCCCCCGAATGTTTTCTGATGATTTGACGCGCGGGGTTGCGCGCTGTATCGCCTTGACCCTGTCACGGCCATTTAAAATACGCAGAGGAGGGTTTGTTATGATCAGAAAAAACAAGGAAAAGGATTGGAGAAATGGCTTACGGATCGGCGCGGCCTGTCTTATCCTGGTCTGGGCAGGGCTCACACCCTCGCCGGCCCGGGCGGACAATCAGACGACGATCATCCAGGGCGGCGTGATAGGAACGTCCGTCGGCACGAAAGAGATAGCCGGCATCTACATCGGCGGGGATGCCGGTAAAGGCAGCCTTTTGTTAAATAATATCGACAACATCGGCATCGGCGTGCAAGCGGGAATGTCCGTTGTTGGTACTAATAACATCACTACCGGCTACTATAGCGGCGAGAAAGTCACCGGCAGTGACAACACCGCTTATGGGGTTTTTTCCGGCAGGTATGTCACCGGCAATTACAACATCGCTACCGGCACCAGCGCCGGCCAGTCTGTCA
>JAGVTI010000198.1 GCA_019136935.1 Deltaproteobacteria bacterium | reverse complement strand
CTTTTTGCGGCATTTTCTTTCGAAGCGCTCGTTTAGCTTGGAACGGTTCGCTCTCTTTTTTTTGTTGCCGATTTCTCTGAGAACACAGCCGTCGATATCCTTCAGGTTCATGTTCAGCAACTCTTCGGCACTGTATCCGGTAATCCTCGACGCGGCCAGGTTGGTTTCCTTGATGTTCCCCCTTGTATCGGCGATAAAGAAGCCGTTCAGCGCCGTCTGGAGGATGAGGTGATTTCTCAGGATCTCGTCTTCCAACGCTTTCATGGCCAGTTTTTCCTTGGTGATGTCCATCGTACAGACAACCACCTTCTCCCGTTTTCCCGGCTTGGGCAGGTAAATGATCTTCACGAGAACATGGATCCTGCGGCCATCGAGAGTCTGATTGATATTTTCTCCCTCAAAAGTCTCTTTCCCTTCCGCGAACTGGGCCAATTCCTCACGAAAAACCGCCATGGATTCGGGAACCAGGGTTTTTTTGAGGGATCCGATCAATTCTTCCCGGGTCTTTGCCCCGTAAAGCGACAGGGTGGCGTCGTTAAGACGACCGATCTTGATCAGTTGCTGCGCTTTTTCCAGGAAAGAGGGGTGCTCGTCAAAATACCGCCGGAAATCACTGACCCCCTGGCCCCTGAGATCTTCGAAGGCCGCTTCGAGTTCCGACACGTCTTCTTCCCGGATCGACACGGGGGCGTAATCGAAGATTTTCCGATACTCCTCTTCGCTCATTCGGAGCGCCGCTTCGGCAAGACGCATCGCGGCCAGCTGGTCCTCAAGCCTTTTTATCGTGGATTGCAGTTCGTCCTCGTGCCGGTCGGACATTCACACCCCTCCTGTAGGGGAAAAGATTCGCACTTCGTTGAGTCAACAACGATGCATTTGCGGGGCTATTTTATCACAATAATATTCTAAATTTTGATGTTTTTTTGGTGCTTCAGGAAGCATAATGGACAACCGAAGCGTTTTAAAATGTTTAGAGGGGATGCGGCATCCGGATTGTCGGCACCCCCTCCTCATGTCAAGTTCCAATTCAGAACGAACTAAAAGGGAACGATCAGCCTTGCCACGACCTTCTCGCCCTCGGCAGTGGCTTTATTGTTGCTCTCGAAATAGGCCCTCAAGCTGAACACGATGCCGTTCTTGGACAGGTACCAGATCGCGGGACCGACGGCGAATTTCTGTTCTTTTGAATTCTTCATGTCATGCCCTTCGAATTCGTCTTCGTTCAGCTGCTTGCCGTAGTAGCCGGCGGCGCCCACCAGCAGGTTGGGGCTGATGAAGTCGACCGATTTCATCACTTCGTAGTTGAAGTGCCACAGCATGCCCGCCTTCAGATCGCCTTCTTCACCGGTTACAGGGTCAATAACGTATTCATCATTCTTGAAATTGTAGGTGAAATGCTGACGGGTTCCGATGCTGAAACCGTAGGGCAGCTGGAGGGTCAGAGCGAGGAACGGCTCCAGGGTCCAGTAGTTGGCACTGGGATTGAAGGCTTTCTTCTTGTCGTAGCTGCCGATCGGCGCGTAGATATCGAAGTCGAAGAACCAGTGGAGCCGGCTGTTAGGACCGAACGGAACAATGCCGCCGATATAGGGCCCGAAGCACAAATCGCCCAGCACGTCGTTGTTCTCTTTCAGGGGGATATCCATATCCGTCGTGTAGTTGATGATCGGGAGCAACGCCTGCCATCCCCAAGTCAGGTTACCGATCTTGGTGGGAGAGACGTAGATCAGCTGGGGGGTATAGACCAGGACATCCAGCTTGTTTTTACCCGACATTTTGTCTCCTTTGCCGTCGACGAGTTTATTGGCCGTATAGTAAACCATGTAATTGCTCAGGTAGAGTCCCGGCGGCGGCAACGGGGCATCCATAATCGTCGTATTGCCCCAGTTCAGGTTTGGATTCTGATTGAAGGCCTGGACACTGGCTCCACTTAAAATAACGGCCAATGCGAGAAAAATACTGACAAACAAGACCTGCGGCGACAAACGAAACCGTCTCCCTCTGCACCCCTTCTTAGCTGAAATCATGGCCCTTCCTCCTTAGGTTTATTTTGCAGAATGATGGTCCTAAACGGGCGGGAGAACAAGACTGGTTCCTTTGGTAAGGATTGTGTATGGAATATACTCATTCTCCATTTTCCTTTTCCTGCAATATGAGCGATGGACGATCCGAATCCACCCGGGGCATGCCCCATATTCATATTGCAGTCCGGAGAATTTGATGACATTTTAGCTTCCGGACAAACTGTTTCATGAATGGAAAATTTTGGTCAGCCCCAAGGAGATGAAAACATGAAGGCATCCGATCTGTTCATCAGGCAACTCGAACAAGAGGGGGTCCGATACATCTTCGGACTCCCCGGGGAAGAAAACCTGGACCTCATTGAATCCCTCCGGGGTTCATCCATCCGTCTCATCGTAACCCGCCACGAACAGGCGGCGGCCTTTATGGCGGCAACCTACGGCCGATTGACCGGCCGGGCGGGAGTGTGCCTGTCCACCCTGGGGCCGGGAGCGACGAACCTGGTCACGGGCATTGCCCATGGCCAGCTGATCGGCGCCCCGGTCGTGTCCGTTTCGGGGCAAAAGGCCTTACGGCACAACCGCCAGGGAAAATTCCAGCTGATCGACATCGTCTCCCTCATGAAACCGATCACCAAGGGAGCCGTCTCCATCGCCGATGCCGACATGATTCCGACAGTCATCCGGGACGCCTTCAAGACGGCGGAACGGGAACGACCCGGGGCCTTCCACATCGAGCTTCCGGAAGACGTCGCCGGAGAAGAGACAACCGCCGCCGTTCAGAAACGTCATGAAATGCGCCGGCCCACACCGGAGAAGACCATCCTGGACCGGGCCGCCGAAATGATCCGGCAGGCGAACGCGCCGCTCATTTTCATCGCCGGCGGCGCAAACCGGTCCCTCATTTCCCGGGCTTTATTCGATTTCATCCGGAAAACGGGAATCTATGTCGTCCACACCCAGATGGGGAAAGGCATCATTTCCGACGACTGCCCCTTCAGCCTTTTCGCCACGGGAATCCATCTCCATGATTACGTTCACTGCGGCATCGACCGGGCCGACCTCGTCATCACGGTCGGTTACCGGACCGTTGAATATCCTCCCTTTATCTGGAACGCACACCTGGACAAGAGGATCCTGAACATCGATTTCACCCCGTCGGACACGGATCCCCATTTCAACCCCGACCTCGAAATCACCGGCGATATCGCAACGACCCTGCGGGAACTCACAGGGAGGCTCCCGGAGAAAAGGACCTTTCCCGCCTTCGAGAGAACACGGGCCCTCGTCCAGAGTAAAATCGACGCAGTGATCCCGGACACCTATCCCCTCCATCCCCAGGCCGTCGTCCGGAAAGTCCGTGAAGCCCTGGGCCGGGAAGATATTCTGACCCTCGATAACGGAATCTACAAACTCTGGTTCAGCCGCCTTTACCCGGCGTACAATCCGAACACGCTGCTGTTGGACAACGCCCTGGCCACGATGGGGGCAGGTCTGCCGACCGCCATGACGGCAAAACTCCTGATGCCGGGGAAAAGGGTCCTCG
>JAGVTI010000199.1 GCA_019136935.1 Deltaproteobacteria bacterium | reverse complement strand
ACCGGACATCGTAGGATTTGAACCATGCCGGATCGTCCGGGGTGATCCGTGCGGCAAGAATTTTTCCGTCAAACAGGCGGATCACCTTTTCCTGAACGTATGATCCGGATTCCATCTTCTGGCAGAAATAACAACCGGGGGAACAGAAGAAAAGGAACAGGGGCAGATTTTCCTTACCGCTTCTCTGGTGCGCAAGGGTCACGTCCCCTATCCAATCGATCGTTTCCGGCATGGGCATGCTCTCCGATTCGATCCCAGCGGAATCAGGTGATTTGCCGCGGCAACTGGAAGAGAACGGCCTCCAGGGCCGCGCCGCCCAGCGCCCTGGCCTTGTCGGAAATGGTGAAGCAGGCGCTGCGCTTCGCCCGGGGATCGACGTCTCCCGCTTTCAGGCCTTCGGTGACACGGATCCCGTCGCGCAGGAGCCCGCGCACCACGCCGGCGATGGCCGCTTTCACCGGTTTTCCCTCGACTTCGGCAATGACGTCCCCCGGCGTGACATGATCGCCGATTGCCCGGACATCATGGAAAATTCCGTCGGCGGGAGCCCGGAGGACCCGTTCGATACCGTAGCCCGCGATATCGCCCGGAACGCCCGTATTGGGCTCCGCCTCCCCGTTGAAAATCAACCGCCCCAGGTCATGGCCCCGGTTGGTTTCAATCACGATATGCACGTCCTTCCCGGCCGTGAACCCCGGTCCCAGGCCGATGACCAGCGGAGCATCCGTCATGGCCGTTCCGACGTTCCGCTTGGCCAGGATCGCATCGATGACCACCTGCGGCTGCAGGGTTTCCCTGATCCGGTTATCCGGATCAACGAGAAGTGGAATCCGGCCCTTCCGCCAGAGAAGATCGATATCGGCCGGGTCGGAGATTCGTTGCGCCGTCACCCCTTCCACGGTTTTTTCTCCGTCGTAGACGGCCTCGCAATAACAGACCTCCCGCCGTACCGCCAGGGGCTCTGCAATTTCGGTCAGGCAGAGCTTGAACCCTCCCCTGAAAAGCCGGTGGGCAACGCCGCTCGCCTGTTCCCCCGCCCCCCGGATCAAAACCACGGTTTCCGCGATATCGCCGAACAGTTTCTTTCTTCCAACCGCCATCGCCCGTTCCCTCCTTTACAAAGCATCCCGTCGATGAAGCCCCTGGAGAAACTTTCTATCCCCCATTTCGGGCTTTCATGCTATATAACCGACCGGGGCTTGTCAATCATAAATGGCGGCCTCGTAAAAAGTCGAAAAGTGTTCGATTGATCATCCTGGGTGGAAGCTCTCGTTTAAGTCGTCACTCCGAGCGAAGCCGGGTGTCCCTCTTCAAAGAGATTCTTCGTCGCCGGCAGTTCCTCAGAATGACCACCCGATAACCGGGACAGGCGCCCCTCAGAAAGACAAAAACGGACTCTTTTACAGGGCCATCGATCTGGGTAACCAGGATACGGCGAGGTAGGACAGTGATTATCGGAATCGACGTGGGAGGAACCCACACGGATGCCGTCCTGATCAGGGACGGAAGGCTTTCCAAAAAAATCAAGCTTCTCACCCGGCAAGACCATCTGATGGCGTCTCTCCTGGACGCCGCCGACTACCTGCTGGAAGGAGAGGATCTTTCCCGGATCGAAAGGCTGGCCATCAGTACGACCCTTTCGACCAACGCCATCGTGGAGCGGAAAATCGACCGCGTCGGCATGGTGATTTCCTCCGGTCCGGGCCTTTCCCCCGGGCAACTGCCGAAATTTCAGGACACTTATTACGTTTCGGGATACATGAACCACCGGGGTATCGAAGTCACCCCCCTGAAAGAACGGGAACTTGACGACATCCTTGAAGATTTTAGAAAAAAGGGGATTCGGCACGCCGGGGTGGCGGGCAAATTCTCCTGCCGGAATCCGCAGCAGGAAATCCGGATCGGAAACGGCCTGAAAGGCGCCACGGACCATGTATCTCTGGGGCACCGCCTGTCCGGCCAGCTCAACTTTCCGAGACGCATGGCGACGGCTTACCTCAACGCCGCCATCTGGTCACGGCACCGGCAATTTGTCCGTGAAGTTGAGAATTTCATGGCGGAAAAGCGGATCACGGCCCCCTGCTATATCCTGAAGGCCGACGGCGGCACCATCGAGCTGCCCCAGTCGGTGGACACACCGGCGCAAACGATCCTGTCGGGACCGGCGGCAAGCATCATGGGGACGCTTCCCTTCGTCGAACCGGGGCAGGATGCCGTCATTTTGGACATCGGAGGCACGACGACGGACATCGCCGTCCTGGCGGATGGGGTTCCCCTCCTGGAACCCCTGGGCGTCACCCTCGGAGGCTACAAGACCCTGATCCGGGGACTGCGGACCCGCTCGATCGGAATCGGCGGGGACAGTACGGTGAAAATCGTCCAGGGGAGAATCGTCATCGGACCGGAACGAACCGGTCCGGCCGTCGCCTTCGGAGGTCCCGCCCCCACGCCGACGGACGCCATGGTCGCCTCGGGACGCCTCCCGCTGGGCGATAGAAAGGCATCCGAACAGGCCCTGCAGCCCCTGGCCGAGCAGATGAAACGTTCGCTGCCGGAAACGGCGGAAGCGATCTTCTCCCTGACCTGCGACCTGATTGCCCAGGCTGTCACGGAGGTCATGGAAGACATCAATTCGCAGCCCGTCTATACGATCCACGAACTCCTGGAAGGGAAAACCGTCGTTCCGAAGGCGCTTTACGCCGTCGGGGGACCCGCGGAGGTCATGGCGGCCCCCCTCGGGAAACGCCTGGGATGGTCTTCCCATGTGCCGGGAAACGCCGAAGTCGCCAACGCCATCGGCGTCGCCCTGTCCCGCACGACGGCGGAAGTCGCCCTTCTGGCCGATACGGAACGGGGGATCCTGACCTTCGCGGAAGAAGGATTGCAGATACCTGTTTCCAAACGGTTCAGCCGGGAGGAAGCGATCGGTTTAGCCCGGGAGAAACTCCTGGAAAAGGCCCGGCGCCTGGGGGCTTCGGAAAACGACATGGACATGGAGATCACGGAAGACCTGGTGTTCCCCATGGTCCGGGATTTTTACGCCACCGGAAAAAACATCCGGATCAAGGTCCAGATCAAACCGGGCCTGGCGTCTTACCTGAAAAGCGGTGAGTGACCATGGAAAGAAAAAGTAAAAAAACCGGCCTGATCTTCTTCCCCGCTTTCGACTGGGCGATCTCGCCCACCCATCCGGAGCGGGAAGAACGTCTGCTTTACACGCAGGACCAGGTGTTCGAAGAGGGGCTCCTCGATTTCGACAACATCGTGGAGTACAAGCCGGGGCTTGCAGCGAAAGAAGATATCGACCGGACCCACATCTGTGTCCCCGACGCGGCTTCCGTCACGACGGATTCGCACCTGATCGCGGCGGGCGGAACCATCCGGGCGGCCCAGGCCGTCCTCGAAGGGAAGGTCGACAATGCCTTCGCCCTGGTCCGGCCGCCTGGGCACCACGCCATGAAAGTCGTCCATGGCGCGCGGGGATTCTGCAACGTCAATATGGAAGCCGTCATGATCGATTACATCCGCCGGCATTACGGACCGAAGCGGATCGCCGTAATCGACACGGACTGCCATCACGGCGACGGCACCCAGGATATCTTCTGGCACGATCCCCACACCCTGTGCATTTCCATCCACCAGGACGGGCGCACCCTTTACCCCGGAACGGGCTTCCATCAGGAAATGGGCGGGCCAAACGCCCTCGGGACGACGATCAATATCCCCCTGCCGCCGGGAACGTCGGACGAAGGGTTCTTCCATACCCTGGATCACGCCATCCTGCCCATCCTGGAGGAATTCAAACCCGACCTCGTCATCAACTCGGCGGGACAGGACAACCACTATACCGACCCGATCACGAACATGCGTTTCACCGCCCAGGGTTACGCCCGCCTGAACGAAAAGCTCGCCCCGGACATCGCCGTTCTCGAGGGGGGCTACTCCATCGAAAAGGCCCTCCCCTATGTCAACGTGGGGATCATCCTGGCCATGGCCGGGATCGATTACAGCCATGTCCGGGAACCGGATTACGACGCCGCGACCCTGAAACAGACAGGCGACATCATACGGTTCGTGGAAAAGTCGACGGAAATGGCCTATCAGGTCTGGAAAGAACGGAAGAACTTCAGAGAAAGGATTGTGGGTCATAACCGATCCATGACCAGGCGGAAGCACGTCTATTACGACACGGACGGAATCAGCGAAGAACAGGAAGAAACCGTCCGGATATGCGACGATTGCGGAGGCATGGTGACGATCGATTCCCAGGCGGATACGGGACGGAGAATCTTCGCCGTCATCGTACCTTACCTCGCCTGCCCCCGGTGCCGGCAGGCGGGAGAGGAGGCCTATGATAAAGCCGACAACCGCCGGTATGCAGGCGTCTACTTCCAGGACAAGGACCGGGACCTGTTCCGGGTGAAGTGATGCGTAACCAATCTCCCCATTTTTCTCCGGATTGTGGTATGGAGATGAAAATTTATCGAACAAGGAGTGGATGAAATGAGCGATGAAGAAATAATCCGCAAACGAACCCAGGAAACGGCGAAAAAACTCTTCGGCGGCGGGGTGAAGATGGACCCGCCTTACGTCATGTGGAAGGAATTCGACCGTGACCTGGCCAACGAATTCTCCAAATTCATCACCGGCGGCCTCTATTCCCGGACCGTCCTGACCCTGCCGGAACGGCAGATGGTGGCCTGCGCCGTCCTGGGCGCCATCCGGGCGACGGACGAACTGAGACTCCACGTGAACGCCGCCCTGAACGTCGGCTGCGATCCGGAAAAGCTGGCGGAGGTGTTCTTCCAGATGGCCCCCTATGCGGGGATGCCCGCCGTCAATGAAGCCCTGGAGGTCTACCGGAGCGTTCTGAAGGAACGGAACGAATGGCCTGTCAAGAAGAAGGCGGAATGAGAACCGGGGTTACCCCCTGCTGAAAAAGGTCTGATCTGAATGAACACTGATATCCATCCGGAACTGAGGGGAGAAGCCCTTCAAGCCGGCCTTTTCTTCCTGGGAGGCGTTCTCGCCGGCCTGGTCATCTTCATAGCGGCGATTATCCTGACCTGGCAGGGCGTCGTCAGCCAATCCCTGGACCGGCTGGCAACGGCCGCGATCCTGATCGCAACGGGAGGGATCGCTTTCGGCCTCATCTTTACAAGCCGTTATCTTCTGGCCGTTCACCTGGGCTGCCTGCGCCAGGCATCCCGTATTCTCGGCACATCAATCGGCGAAAAGAGGAGGATGGATTTTCCCGGTGCCGGATCCCCCGAAGGGACCGTCGTGGAGCTTTTTCCTCCGAACGGATCCTCTACCCCGGAGCAGGGTGAATCCGTCAAGTTGATCCTTACGCGGTGGAAAATTCCTCCGGCCGGACAGTCCACCGTCGATGTCCACCGCCTGCCGGGAAACGAAAACAGGCTGGTGGTCATCCGTTCCGACCGCCGCTTTCTGTTCGGTTATCCTCTTTCCGAAGAGGAGGCCCACCGGGCCGCCTGGAGGCGGAAGCGGATCATCCTCGGGTTCGCGTCCCTGGGGGTTCTGTTCCTCCTGGCCATCTTCGCCTATCAACTCTGGAGAACGGCCAATTTCCACCAGACCTATCTCCAGGCGGGCCAAAGCCGGCAATGGCCGGCCGCGGAAGGGAAATTGTCCTATGCCTTCGCCCGTGAATCGGATGAAACGGCGGGAAATAAAAACAAGAAGAAACCCCAAATCTATGAAGCGGCTCTCCGTTACGACTACACCGTGGCAGGGCGCGTCTACACGGGGGAGCGGCTTTTCTTCGGATACCGGGGAACGGACAACCGGGCGGACGCGGAGGCCGTCGTTCAGCGGTATAAAAAGACGACCCCTCTGCGGGTTCGCTACAACCCGGCAAACCCGGCCATCTCCGTCCTCGAACCCGGGCATCAGGAGGATCTGCTGGGTCAGCTCTGGGGGATGAGAATCCTCATGGTCTTTTCGATCCTGGCCATTCTCGCCGCCGTCGTCATCTGCGCCTCCGGCCTGAAGGAAATGGGAAAACCGCCGGAGCCCCCATCATCTTAAACGGGGATCGAAGGAATCCCGGATCCCCTCGCCCAGCAGGTTATATCCCAGAACGGTGATCAGGATGGCCAGGCCGGGATAAAGGGACAGCCACCAGGCGATATCGATGTTGTCCTTTCCGGCCGTCAGGATGTTGCCCCAGCTGGGCGTGGGGGGCTGGACGCCGATGCCCAAGAAACTGAGGGCCGACTCGGTCAGGATGGCCCCGGCGACACCCAGGGTCGCGGCCACCAGGACCGATGCCATGGCGTTGGGCAGGATGTGGATAAAGATAATCCGCAGATCGCCGGCCCCGATG
Source organism: Deltaproteobacteria bacterium (assembly GCA_019136935.1). Taxonomy (GTDB): domain Bacteria; phylum Desulfobacterota; class Syntrophia; order Syntrophales; family JAAYKM01; genus JAAYKM01. The sequence continues at coordinate 7,805 of JAGVTI010000199.1, read as the reverse complement.
GCCCGTGCCGCAAGGACGAAATCCCGTTCCCGAAGGGAGATGAAATCGGCCCGGACCAGGCGGGTGATCCCCATCCATCCCGTGACGCCGATGATGATCATGATGTTCCAGATGGACGGTTCCAGAACGGCAATGACGGCCAGAATCAGGAAAAAGGTGGGGAAACACAGCATGATATCGACGAACCGCATGATGACCGTATCCACCCAGCGGCCGTAATAACCGGCAACAGCCCCCAGAATGGTTCCGATCAGGACGGCAATTCCCGTGGCGACGAATCCGACTTTGAGGGAAATGCCCGCGCCCCAGATCATCCGGCTCAGAACATCCCGGCCAAGCTGATCCGTGCCGAACCAGTGATCTCCGGACGGCGGCGCCAGCACGTTCCGCAAATCGATGGCCGTCGGATCATAGGGAGAAAGCCAGGGCGCAAGGAGGGAGACCGCAAAGAGGAACAGGACAACGATCCCCCCCGCCATCGCCATTTTATTCCTGACAAAGCGTCTCCAGAAATCGGATGCCACAGGACAGCCCCCTTTTCCGCCATTTTGAACGGGGCGATGTTCCAGCCCGTGATCTCCCCGTCCCTTCCGTCCGCTTTACCTCAACGAGGTAATGTTTCATTCCTTTTTTATAACATTTCCGGCGTAAACGCGACCACGCGATCGATCGTCGCCGAATCGGTCAGCACCATGACCAGCCGGTCCAGTCCCAGGGCAATCCCCGCCGCCTCCGGCATTCCGGCCAGATCCGCGAGAAAGGGCTCCGGCATGGGCGAAGCGGGCTTGCCGATCCGCCTTCTCTGTTCCATCGCCTCCTCGAAGCGGCATCGCTGTTCTTCAGGGTCTGTCAACTCCGAAAATCCGTTTGCCAGTTCCATACCGCACAGGTAGAGCTCAAAGCGCTCCGCCACGCGGGGATCGGCCTTCTTTTTCTTCGCGAGGGAGGCCAAGGGCAACGGGTAATCATAGAGGAAGGCCGGTTTGCCGAATCCCAGGCGGGGTTCCACCCGGTCCACGAGGATCTCTTCGAAGCGGTCGGCGTCCAGGGCCTCTTTAACCGGCATGGCCGCGTAACGCCGGAACGCCTCGTCAACCGTTATCCGCTCCCATGGCGGCTCCAGATCCAACGGCACCCCCTGAAACGCGAGCCGCCCACCCGCACCCGTCCAACCGGCCACGCAGGAAAGCAACGCCTCGCAGTCCCGCATGAGGTCCGTGTAATCGGCTCCCGCCCGGTACCATTCCAGCAGGGTGAACTCGGGCAGGTGCCTTGCCCCCCGTTCGCCTTCTCGATAGCATTTGCAGATCTGAAAGAGCCTTTCATAACCCGCGGCCAGGAGGCGCTTCATGCAGACCTCCGGCGAAGGATGGAGAAACCAGTCGCCACTGGCGAAGGAATCGATGTGGGTTTCCGGCACCGGCGCGGGAATCCGGTTGGGGGTTTCGACTTCGAGATAATCCCGTTCAATGAAGAACCGGCGTACCGCCTCCATGATGGCCTGACGAGATTGCAGGACCCCTTTTTTCCCGTCGAGCTGCCAGATTGCAGAGCCGGTCACGTCAATCTTTCACCCGCGTGAGGTACTCTCCGGTCCGGGTGTCAACGCGAATCTTATCCCCTTCTTCGACAAAGGCTGGAACCATGATCCGGTACCCCGTCTCCACCACGACGGGTTTGTTGTTCCCCGTAACGGAGTCTCCCTTGGCCCAGGGTTCCGCTTCGGTGATCACCAGGTCCACGAAATTGGGAATGCTGATGCCCAAGGGTCTGTCCTCGAAGAACAGGATTTCCACCTCCAGGTTTTCCAGGAGGAAGTTGGAGGCGTCCCCGACCTGGTCGGCCGTGAGAAAAACCTGCTCGTAGGTGTTGTTATCCATGAAGCAGTACTTTTCCTCTTCCATGTAGAGATACTGCATCTTCTTTTCCTGCAGGTCGGCCTCGTCGAAGCTGTCCACGGAGCGGAACGTCCGTTCGAACTGGGAACCGTTGATCATGTTCTTCAGCTTGCACCGGTAAAGGGCCTGCCCCTTGCCCGGTTTGACGAAATTGAACTCCGTGACGACATATGGATCTCCCTCGATTTTCAACCGCAACCCCTTCCTCAAATCACTTGCGTTATACATCCTGATTCTCCTTTACTGTTCCAGTTTATTCTCCGTGACCTCGTAAAAAGCCGAAATCGCTCAATTTGTCATCCTGATCGAATACGAAGGATCTCATATTACAAGAGATTCTTCGCCGCTTGGGCTCCCCGGAATGACCCAAACGGGCTCTCTACGGGAACATTCTTGTTAAGTTTCTATTTTATTTGATAATTGACGAGTTACGAAAGGTTCCCATAACATGCAAGCTCATCGCATGACAAGGAAGAATGGAGGGGCAGGGGGATTTTCCCCCGGCCGGCGATCGTATCGATCACGTAGCTCGGCTGGCAAAGCCCCGAGCATTCCCGCCAGATCCGCTCCATCACGGTTTTTCCCACACCCACTTTAACCCGGAAATGACCGGCCCCGGCTACGGGTTCGCACTGGAAAAGATAATAGGGGCGGACGGAAATCCGCTGAAGCCCGTAGAGGAGATCCCGCATGGCCTCGAAGGAGTCATTCACACCCCGCAGGAGCACCGACTGATTGGAAACGGGAATGCCCGTCTGCAGAAGCATCTCGCAGGCCCGGGCCGCCTCTTTCGTAATCTCGTTTACATGGTTGAACTGGGTATTGAACCACAGGGGGCGATGGCGTGCCAGAACACGGCACAGCGCCCCGGTTATCCTCATGGGCAACACCACGGGCATCCGGCTCCCGATGCGGAGAACATCGACGTGGGGTATCCCCCGGAAGGCGCCGAGCAGGGCGTCAAGCTTGCGGTCACCCAGGGTAAGGGGATCCCCGCCGGAAAAAATCACTTCCCGGATCCGCCTGTTCGCACGGACATAATCGACCATCCGTCCGAAGCGATCCTGTTCACTCCGCCCAGGCCCCGATCCCCAGAAGCGCTTCCGGTTGCAGTGACGGCAATGAACCGCGCAAAGAGGATGAACCAGGACAAGACACCGGTCCGGGTAACGATGGATCAAGCCGGGGACAGGCATGGCCGCCCCCTCCCCCAGCGGATCGGGATCACACCCATCGGCATGATCCAGTTCCCGCCGTTGGGGAATACATTGGATACGGACGGGATCGGCGGCACGGGCGGTCTCCATCAGGCCGAGGTAATAAGGCGTGACCCGGAAAGGATAATACGCGGATACTTCCAGGATTCCCTTCCTCTCCTCCGCCGTTTCGAAGAACGCCTCCGGCAGGAGTTCCGGACTTTTCAGGCGATGGGCGAACTGCCAGCGCCAGCTGTTCCAGTCTTTCTCCGGCACATCTCCCCAAAGCTTTGCGACAATCCCGTTTTTTGGGTCCATTTCTGTCAAATTCCCTCTAGATCCGGCTGTTTCAGGGGCCAGCTTCTACCATAAATCCACCCCACATGAAAGCATTATATGGTCTTTGAAATTTCCTGGAGTCCCGCTGCTACGTGCTCTGCGAACGATCGGCACACCCCGCTTCTCATCGATTCCCTGATAAAGGGTTTGCTTTGTCCGGTCATTTTCGTTATCCTTTCCCCATAAACGAGCTCTTTACAACGGTGGATTTTTCATGAACGGATGTTTATATTTTTGATGAAGTCGTAAAAAGTCCATTTCCCCAGCCAGGAGGCTGTGCCGAAATTGGTATTTTGTCATTTCGACCGCAGGAAGAAATCTTTAAGTGAAGTTTTTCAGCCTATTCAGATTTCTCGCATTCGCCCGAAATGACCCTTTTTGTAATGATGACACCATCTCCAGGGGGAAGTGAATTTCCGGCTTTTTGCGTCGGCATCCTATTTTAAACCGTTAACATTTCTTTCCACAGGAGGTAAGCAGCTTATGGAAACACTGTCCAAAGACGACCTAATGGCGTTGATGCAAAAGCGTAAAGACCTCTGTATCTCCATTTACATGCCCACCCACCGTTCCGGGGTGGATACGCAACAAAATCAAATCCGGTTCAAGAACCTGATCAGGGAGGCGGAGGAAAGGCTCGTCGCGTCCGGCATGCGCATCCAGGATGCGAGAAGTTTTCTGGAGAAGGCACAGAGCCTGGTCAATAACGTTTTGTTCTGGCGTCAGCAACGGGACAGCCTGGCATTCTTTTTGTCGTCGGACCTTTTTCTGCACTATAACCTGCCGCTGAATATTCCGGATCTCGTCGTCGTAACCGACCGGTTTCATCTCAAACCGCTGTTGCCGGTTCTCTCCCGGGATGAGCGCTTCTATCTTCTCGCATTGAGCCAGAACGAAGTGAAACTATACGAAGGAACCCGTCTGAGCATCCGGGAAGTCGTGCTGGAGGGACTTCCCCAAGGCCTTACCGACGCCCTGCAGGCCGACGAGCCGGAAAAGCAGGTCCGGTTCCGCTCCGGCGGTGCGGGAGGCTCCATGATGTCGGGCCACGGGGCGGAAATCGAGGATACCAAGGACAACCTGTTCCGTTATTTTCGCCAGGTAGACCGGGTTTTAAAAGAAACTCTGCAAGACGAACGCGTTCCCCTGGTCCTGGCCGGTGTGGATTATCTCTTTCCGATCTACCGGGAAGCCAACACGTATACGGATCTGTTCGATCAGACCATTACCGGCAACCCCAAAGGCATGACGATGGAACAGCTTCACCAGGAAGCCTGGTCCCTCGTCAGCACCCGTTACGACCAGGAAATCGAGGAGGCGGTTGACCTTTACCGCCGGTCCCAGGGAACAGGCTTGACGTCCTCGGATGTCAAAAATATTCTGGCGGCCGCTCATCACGGTCGTATCGGCGTTATTTTTGTCCCCCTGGGAAAACAACTCTGGGGCAACTTTAAAAGCGATTCGGAACAGACCAGCTTTTACGATGAACCGGTAGCGGGAGGGGAGGACCTCTTCGATCTTGCAGCGATCCAGACTTACGTGAACGGCGGCAGCGTTTTCGCTCTCCCGCAGGAAGAGATTCCCGACGGCATGGCAATGGCTGCGGTATTCCGTTATTGATACAGAAACAACCGGTGGCATCCATGTCGCAAACATTTTCTGCACCGGGTTGTCATGGTAAAAAAAGGAGCATTCCGAAGCCCCTTCGCCAAGAGGCGGTGTCGTAATACCCAATTTACATTCGAGGTCATTCTGAGAGAAGCGAAGAATCTAATGATCCCGATTGACGCCTCAGAATGACATTGCGGCACAGTCGCCAAATGAAGGGGCTTCTGTTTTCAGAAGCCCCAATCGACACGTCCGGAACGGCGCTTTTCAGGGGATCTTTCCGTGATGCTCGAAATACCTGCGGCGGCTCAATTCCTTGATCATCACCCGCCTTAAAATGTCCTGCAATTCCGGATCCCTGACCTCTGCCAGGCTCTCCTCGATCATCACCTTATCCCGTTTCTTCAGGAGGCGGGCAGTCGGGTGAAAGAAATCATCCGTGCTTTTCGCGGCGGGTCCGACCGGGCCAATGGAAAAGTGAAGCCGTTCGATCGTTTCTTCCCTCCACTGGTTCTTCAGCCTTTCCAGAATGTCATCCCTGAGAAACTGAAGCTGGTGCATCCAGACCGACGTGGACACCTTCACGAAAAGGGTTCCCCTCCAGACTCGTTCAGGACGGGTCTGGACGGCAATCATCGGCCCGACGGTCCTGTCCCAGAGCTCCCTCAGGGAAACATCCTTCATGGGAACCGCAATGCCCTTTTTTTTCAGCACCCTTTCCAGGATTTCTCCGATTTTCTGCAGCTGTCTCGATCCTGATCTTCTGGTCATGGGAATCCTCTTCCAATCGGGAAATCACCCGGCGATCGCCACGAAAATATCTCGGGTGAACCGCCATCAAATGGGTTGCTCCCTCATGGCAAATACGATAGGATATCCGTCAAAATCCGTCAAGGAGGCTTTCATGGCAATAACAGAAATGATTGGGAAGATCAAGGAAAGGCCCGACTATCACAAGGTCGGCATGATCCTTTGCCATAACGGCGTGGCCCGGGCGACTTCGCGGGACGGCCGGCCCGTCAGCGAATTGATCGTCACCGCGGATCACCAGCGTCTGGCGGAAATTGTTGCGGAGATGAAGGCACGTCCCGGTATCATCGAGGTTCTCGTGGAGATCAACGAAGGAAAGCTGAAAATCGGCGACGATGTCATGTACGTTGCCGTGGCCGGTGATTTCCGGGAGAATGTCTTTCCTGTTCTGATGGACACGGTCAACATGGTCAAAAAAGAGGTCACAAAAAAGAAGGAAAGCTGAAAAAGCCCGTATAATTGATGAAACCGTAAGAAGGCGAAAAAACGTCCGTTTTTTCATTCCCGGCCGTTATGCTGGCCGGACTGATTTTCCTGGGAGTCATCCTAATTGGAGTATCGTAAAAAAATCCCCTCCCGCGAGGGAGGGGAAACGTTTTACCGGTTTATCGAGATCGCTTAAAAATCTTCGAATTCCGCATCATCGAGAGGAATCACCTGATTCGGTTTGACAACTTTTCCCCGCCCTGCATCGCCCGCCGTCAATGCAAGGGCTTTTCCTTTACCTGAAGGCAATGGAAGGCCCTTCCCACTCCCGGCCGCCCTGTTCCGCTCGTATCCGATCGCGCTTTTCCCGCCCGATCCGCCCAATCTGCCGGTTCCGGCACCGAATGTATCCCCGCTGCTGCCGCCGATGACCCTGACCAGGTCCTGAACATATGTTTTCATCTGTTCCGCCTGGGCGTTCATTTCCTCGGAAGCGCTTGCCGATTCCTCGGCGTTGGCGGCCGTCTGCTGAGTCACCTTGTCCATCTCCGCCACCGCCCGGTTGATCTGTTCGATACCCTGGGCCTGTTCCTGCGACGCGGCGGCGACTTCTCCGACGAGAGCCGTCACCCTCGCACCGATACTCTGATTGTTCTCCAGTTCCTTGTCGATTTCGGCAAAGATATCCGACGCCTGTTTGATTTTCATCGTCGAACCCGCAATCAGATCCGTCGTGCTTTTCGCTGCCTCCGCCGATCTCATCGCCAGATTCCTGACTTCTTCCGCCACGACTGCAAAACCGGCCCCCGCCTCGCCGGCCCGGGCCGCCTCAACCGCGGCGTTCAACGCCAGGAGGTTGGTCTGAAAGGCGATTTCGTCGATGGTTTTGACAATCTTGCTCGTTTCTTCACTGGCGGTTACACTGTCGTTGACGGCTTCGTGCATCGTCGACATTTTATCCGTTATCAACTGGAAACTCGGGCCGGCCTCCTTGGTCATCAGAAGGCTTGCCTGATTGGCGTTATCGGCGTTCTGCTTGGTCATGGACGACAACTCTTCCAGGGACGAGGAGGTCTCCTCCAGCGATGAAGCCTGTTCGGAAGCACCCTCCGCCAGCTGTTGCGATGACGAGGCGACCTGGGAGGAGGCCGCGGCCACCTGCTCGGCACCGTCCGACAAACCGGCAACGACCTGGTTGATCGGGCGCGTGATGGAACGGGTCAGAAATATTCCGAAAAACAGGGCCAGCAGCGTGGAAATCGCCGTCGCAACCGATGTGATCACGATCGCGCTTTTCGCCGTGGCGTTGTTTTGTTCCGCGATTTCCTGGGCACGCTTTTCTTCCAGGGCGATCAGCTTATCCATGGATGTCGTAATCTGTGCACCCAGGCGGACCATATCCCCCTCGAGAAAAGCGACGGCTTCATCCTTCTGGCCGTTGTCGATCATTTTGAGCAGCTTCTCCAGACCCGGATTATATTCGGTAAACGCCTGAATGGTGGCGTCGAACTCTTTCTTGATCTCCTCC
>JAGVTI010000279.1 GCA_019136935.1 Deltaproteobacteria bacterium | reverse complement strand
GAGCGGCGAAGCTGCCCCGGGTGGAGTTCACGAAGCCCAAGGCCATCATTGCGAAGGATACGGTCAGCGGCATGCAGGCGGGAATCATTTACGGCTACGCCGGGTTGGTGGACGGGATTGTTTCGCGGATGAAAGCGGAGGCGAAATCGAATCCCTACGTCATCGCCACGGGAGGGCTGGCCGTCGTGGTCGCCTCGGAGTCGAAGATGATCGACGAGGTGGACGACATGCTGACCCTGGAAGGGCTGCGTATCATTTTCAACCGTAACGCCAGAAAACACGATTCGTAGGACGGTCCGGACGCCGGTCAGCGCTGCGTCGCCTTTGCCGTGACATTCCGGGGAAGCTCCAGGAACAGCCCCGACAGGATCAGGACGATCCCGGCCAACATGTAGGCGTTGATTTCTTCGCCGAGAATCAGGACCGCCAGCACCGTGGCCAGCACCGGCTTCAGGAAGAAAATCATGGCACCCCTCTGGGCCGACGTATTCAGCAGCCCGAAATAATAAAGAAAATAAGCCAGGGACGTTCCGAAAAGCGTGATGTACAGAATCGGCAGGGCCGCGCCGATGATGCCGGCCAGGCCGTCCATCTCCATCCGGATCAGCGCCAGGGGCAGAAGAATCAGGCTGCCTGAGAGCGAAGAAAAACCCATCAGGACCAGCGCCCCGTAACGGGCCACAACCCGTCGAGAGATGCAGGTGCTCAGGGCGAAAAGGAAAGCCGAAAGAACCATCAGGGAAAGTCCGCTCAGGGAATGCCAGGAAAAGATGCCCGATTCGTAGGCAAAGCAAAAAACTCCCGCCACCCCGAGGCAGACGCCGATCCATTTACGCCCGCTCCAGGGTTCCAGATTGATATACCGGGCTAAAACAACCACGAAAACCGGGTTGATGCAGAAGATGACCGCCGCCGAGGCCGCCTTGTCGAGGACCAGGATCGCCGTGTGAAACAAGCTCAGGGCCAGGGTGATCCCGATCAGGCCGTTCAGAAAAAAAATGCCGTAATCCCGGCGGGAGAAAGGCTCCGCCTTATACCTCAGTATCGGCAGGCTGATCAGGATAAGAAGCAGCCCCGTTACGAAAAAACGGATGAAGGTCAGGACGATCGGGTCCACACGGGGGCCGATGATTTTACTGGCGATTTCCACGGTGCTGAAGAGGCCGACGCCCCCCAGGAGGCTTAAGGTTCCTGTTATTTCATCCCTGGAAATCAAAAATAACACCCCTTGAAAATTGAATCACCCCGTAAAAAGTCGCAAAAACGTTTCTTCCGCCATTCCGGGCAAGTGCGGCGTACCCCGGAAGCCATTATTTTCATTCTGTTATGGATGTCGAATCAAGAGGCTGGGTCGCAATGCCATTCTGAGGCGCCATGAGAATCATGATCGATGAACGCTTCTACGCTTTATTTGAAAAACTGTCAACAGGGGATCGGCCGGGAACTTTTCCGTTGCCCGTTGTGATCACCCTGTGATAAAAACCGCGCATGTTGAACGTGGGACTGACAGGAGGCATTTCGACCGGGAAAACGACCGTCGCCCGGCTGCTGGTGGAGCAAGGGGCCGTTCTCATCGATCTCGATGAACTGGCTCACGCCGTCCAGCTTCCGGAAACCGAGGTGTGGCGGCAAATCGTCAACGATTTTGGCGAAGGGATCCTCAATCCGGACAAAACCATCGATCGGAACAAACTGGGCACCGTCGTCTTCAGTGACCCGGCAAAGCTGAAACGGCTCAACGAAATCGTCCATCCCGCCGTCTTTCGTGCCTGGAAAAGCCGGATCGCGGGAATCGAATCCGTGCAGCCGGACGCCATCGTCCTGACGGACATTCCGCTCCTGTTCGAAATCGGCGCGCAGCAGCGGTTCGACCTGGTTCTCCTGGTTTACATTCCCCGGGAGGAGCAGTTGGAACGCCTCATCCTGCGCAACGGTTACAGCCGCGAATACGCGGAAAAGCGCATCGCGTCCCAGATGCACATCGAGGAAAAGGTGAAACTCGCCCGGATTGTCATCGACAACCGGGGAAGCCTGGCGGAAGCCGAAAAAAGAGTTGCCGAAGTCTGGCAGGAACTGCGGTGCTATGAAAAAAACAAGCGTGAAAAGAATTCATTGGAATAAAGGAGGAACAGCATGATCGAAAGCAACGTGATCACCGATTTTTCGTCTAGGGAATCCGCTCCCGTCATCGATTCCACCGCCTATGTCCACCCTCTGGCCAGTGTGATCGGAAATGTCATTCTGGGGAAAGGCGTGATGGTTGCCCCCTGTGCCTCCATACGGGGCGACGAGGGCCAGCCTCTGCATGTCGGCGATCATTCGAACGTGCAGGACGGCGTTGTCATCCACGCCCTGGAGACCGAAATGGACGGCCGGGCCGTTGAAAAGAATCTCTATCAGGTGGATGGAAAAAAGTATGCCGTTTACGTGGGCAATCGCGTTTCCCTGGCCCACCAGGTTCAGGTCCACGGTCCCGCCGTGGTGCTCGACGACTCCTTTATCGGCATGCAGTCCCTCGTATTCAAATCCTTCGTCGGCGGGCGCTGCGTCGTGGAGCCGGGATGCATCCTCATGGGCGTCACCGTCCCGGAGGGACGGTATGTTCCGGCGGGTTCCGTTATCCGCACCCAGGATCAGGCGGATGCCCTGCCGGTGATCGGAGACGACTATCCCCTGAAGGACATGAACAAGGGCGTCGTCCACGTCAACACGTCCCTGGCGCAGGCGTATCTTAAAAAGGGGTCTCGTTAATATGGTGCGATGAGGCGTCAGAGGTAGGGTGCGTTACGCTGGCGCTGACGCACCCTGCAAGCTATATTCAGGCGGTTGGGTTCGTCCCTGCCGCCTTTTTTTAGACGGTCTTTTAAAGATTGCTTATAAAATCCCGAATTTATTTCAGTTTATTCAGTTCTTCCAGGGAATTGACGTTGAAAAACATCCGGCCTTCGGGGTCGAACTGGGCCAGGGTTTCGGCGGGGATTTTGTGGATCGAATAACCGGGGTAGAACCCGATGATCTTCAGGCGATCCTGGGCGAAAAGCTTTTCAATGACGGGCAGACAGCGGCGGCTGTAAACCGCGTGGAGCGGCTGAAGCCCGTCGGGAGGGTTCGGCACCACGATGTCGTACCGGTTGGACAGATCGATCATCGATTCGATAAAGGCCCGGTTCAGAAACGGCATATCGCAGGCGGAGAAGAAGACCTTCTCATGGGTGGCGTGAAAAAGTCCCGCGTGGATTCCTCCCAGGGCGCCCTTATCCTTGAACATATCCGCGACGAGCATGACGTCCTGATCGAGGTAGTCGAAGGGGGCGTTGGTAACCAGGATGACCTCTTCAAAAAGAGCCTTGAAAATGCGTACGGTCCGATCGATCACCCTTTCCCCGTCGAATTGGAGGAAGGCCTTGTTCCGCCCTCCCATGCGCGTGTTTTTTCCGCCGGAGAGGATGACCCCCGTAACCCGGTTTGTGTAAGGCGAATCGGAATTCATCAGACGCCTCCTTTCTACTGGACAGGGGAGGTTATGCCATAAAAAAACCCCGTCTGGCAAGAGGGGAATCGCGTATGGGCGAAATGTGCCCCCAGTTTTTCCTGCCTCATGGA
>JAGVTI010000326.1 GCA_019136935.1 Deltaproteobacteria bacterium | reverse complement strand
ATTACGAATGGGGGGACGGTTATCCTGCCCAGGGGCGCAACCTCTGGACGGGTGTGACCGTCAAGTTCTAGGAATGATTTTTGGTGTGAATGATTAAATTTGCAACCCTCCGGCAAGATGATGGCCCTTATCGGCGGGCCCACCTGAAGCGACTGCCAGGTTATTCCGGGGTCAGATAAGGGTCATCATTTTGTTGTTCAAAAGGAAAGGTGTGAAAATCGGGGGTGGCTTCACGTAGAGTCGGGGGGCGACCCTTTTTGAAAATTTTCACCCGATCATCGTAACGGACCGTTACAGACATCGACGCTGTAACTTTTGACTTTTTACGGATTGGTAATTTATGGAATGGCTTAAATTTGCAGTGGATTACGGTATTATTGGATTGCTTCTGGTGCTGAGCGTGTGTTCGATCGCCATGGCCATCGAGCGGTTTTATGCCTACCGGCATATCCGCCTGGATCGGTACGGGGAAAAAATCACCCTTGAAGTGGAATTGACCCGGAACCTCCATTTGATCGCGAGTATCGGCAGCAATGCCCCCTATATCGGCCTGCTCGGAACCGTCCTGGGGATCATGCTGACCTTTTACTCCATGGGTCAGGAGGGCCTGGCGGACGCGACCAAGATCATGACGGGCCTCGCCCTGGCATTGAAGGCGACCGCCGTGGGGCTTCTCGTCGCGATTCCCTCGGTTGCGCTCTACAACCACCTCCTGCGACGGGTGTGGGTAATCGTGAAGGATTGGGAGAAAAGCAATGGAGCATCATAAGCCGATCGACTATATCAACGTGATCCCCTTCGTCGATATTATGCTCGTTCTCCTGACGATCGTCCTGACGACGTCGTCCTTCATTGCCGCGGGCATGATCCCCCTGGATCTCCCCACGGCGTCCAAGAATCAGGAAAGCACGCTGAAACCAATGATCATCGAGATCGACCGGACGGGACAGGTTTTTACCAACGGGCGGCCGACCGATTTGACGGACATGCAGTCAATCCTTAACCCCATGAACAGGCAATCGCCGATCCTGATCCGTGCGGATCGAACGATCGACCTCCAGTGGTTTGTCGATGTTCTCGATACCGTCAAGGTCATGCGCTTTGAACGGGTCAGTTTACAGACGACGGAGAAAACATGAGCTATCACATCCGGGCCTTTGAAATATCCCTGGTCATCCATATTCTTCTCGTTGCGGCGGTCGTGAGCGCCGGTTCGCTGGTGCAGAGGCCCTGCCCGCCCAGGGTCATTTCCTTCGACATCGCCAAGGCCGGTATCCAGGAGGTCAACCTGGCCGCTTTGCCGAGTCCGCCCCTGAGGAAACCGTGCCGGATCAAGAAGCCGAAACCGGTTCAGGAAGTCGAGGAAGAAATCATGCAGGAGGAACTTCCCAGGCCTTCAATCGTATCGGATGTCCCTATGCCGTTACCCGCTCCGCAGCCGGTGGACGAACGGGTGGCGTCGGTGTCAAACGGGGAAATCGGCGAGACCGGATTGAGCGGCGGCAGGACGGGCGATGGCTTTTCCGGGGACCAGGATGGAGAGCGGACGGCCCAGGAAAGGTATCTCCGGGAACATTTCCTGTATATCAAGGACCGGATTCTCCGTCGCATCGTTTACCCCAACCAGGCCAGAAGAATGGGGTGGCACGGTAAAGTCCTGACGTCCTTCATCATTCATCTCGATGGTACGGTCACCGACGTCAGGATATTGAACAGCTCCGGATTCAAGATCCTGGACGATAACGCCGTGACCACCATCAAAGAAGTTTCACCCTTCCCGAAACCGCCCATCACGGCGAAAATTATCATTCCCATTTCATACCGGTTACGGCCCGGTTAGCCTTTGATTCCAATGGAATGTGTCTTGGAAAAGGCGAGTCGGAGGGGTGGCAAAGTCGGGAAACGCTCGATTTGCTATCCTGAGGGAACGCGAAAGGATCGTAGAACAGGAGATTTTTCGTCGCTTGCGCTTTTGGGAATGTCAAAAACGGGCTTTTTACGAGACCATCAGGCCTTGTTGGAGCCGGGTGTCGTAGAGCCGTTTCCAGGCAGATCCTCCGTCCCGAAGTATTTCTCGAACAGTGACAGGAGGGATTCCTTTGCTTCTGCGTGAAATGCCTCGTAGCGCTTCATGAAGTCCTTGGCCTCCTGGGTCAGCGTCGAACCCCCTCCCGAAACGCCACCGACTTTTCGGTACAGCAGTGTGATGCCGAGTCTCTTTTCAGATTTGCTGATTAAATCCCATGCCTTACGATATGATAAGTGCATTTCCTGCGCAGCCTGGAAAAGTGAACCGGTCTTTTCAATGAATTTCAGAAGTTCGTAAGGACCGACGCCGAAGGCCTTTCCGTCGCTTTCAATCCATAATCGGTATGCCAGTTTCATATTTTCTCCCGTAATTTCAGGTTATGGTGAAGAATCGCCCAATCTTCCGGTCAGTCCCCCGGTTGAATTTCCCCCCCCCTTGCGTTTCATGGATCAGTTCATGAGTACATCGGCAAGCAAATCTTCAAAACGTCATGCCGGAGTTGGAGGCTGTGTCGCAATTGTCATTCCGAGGCGTCAGCCGAAGAATCTCTTCCCCTTGACAGATCGTGATGATTCGATTCTTCGCGGAGTTCATTCCGTCTTTCGACGGAATGACGGAAATGGATCGATTCATTTGCCGGAGTAATAATGAATTCATTCATATCACTCACACGGATGATTATCAATAAGGAGATTCCTATTTTGCGACTGTTGCCGGTCGAAAAAATCAGGAAGCGCCGGTTATTTCGCTGTTTACGGTAATCCGTCGAAAAGCGGGCCGGGAGAATCCTGTTACGGGACATGTGTCGAAACCGCTTCCCGGGTGCCGGGCACGGCCGTGGCCAGGCCTGGCAGGGAAATGACGGATCACGGTGCAACGGCGATTCAAAGAAGACGATTACTTTCCGGTTTGGGTTTCGTCCATAAATTTTCGAATTCTTCCGGCCCAGAATTTGAAAGCCCCTTGCACCGCGCCCAGGGGCGTGAATCTTTCCGTGTAGCCGGCGGGCCGTTCGTCAAAGGCGGCGATGAAGACCTCCCCGGTCAGGGAATCGAGGGCCATAAACTCCGCGGCGGTGCTGCCGGAGCCGCTATAAGAACCGGTAACGCCTTTTTTGACGAGGCTGATGCCGATGCCGACAGGAATGACCGAGGCAACGGCGCTCAAGCCCGGCTTGCTCTTCTTTATTCCCGTAATGGCGATTCTCAGGCGGGCGACATCCGGACCCGGCTCAGACACCAGAAGATGCTTCTCTTTCAAAGCATTGACAATTTCCAGATTGAAAGCGTCGGACAACTCCTTCATCTGTTCCGCGTCAATGCCCTTGTCTTCCGAATCCGGGGCCAGGTAGAAGATCACGCTGTCCACCATCAGTTTCCGGTACTTCGCCAGATCGACGCCCGGTTTGATCCAGCGCATCTTGACTCCGCCCTCGGGTCCCGATTGCAGGTACCGGTAATAGTCTCCCATGAAGCCTGAATACCGGGTCTCGGCCGCAACCGGTCCCGATGCCGTCAGGATAAATCCAATGGCCGCCGCTATAAAAAACCTTGTTTTCGATTCCATCGTGCCTCTCCTGTGTAA
>JAGVTI010000139.1 GCA_019136935.1 Deltaproteobacteria bacterium | reverse complement strand
CCCGGATATACCCGCCGTGATCCCGGATAATCCTCTGACAGATGGAAAGGCCCAGTCCGACCCCCCTTTCCTTGGTCGTGAAGAAGGGTTTGAAGATCTGCTTGAGGTCCTTTTTGGCAATGCCGGGGCCCGTGTCGCGGATGTAAATGCCCACGGACTGCTCTTCCTCGCTTTCGATCCTCGTTGTCCGGAAAGACAGCGTACCTCTGCCCGCCATCGCTTCCACGGCATTGAAGGCAATATTGAGGATCACCTGGATCAGCCGTTCCGCATCGATTTCAATCGGAGGAAGATCCGGATGGAGATCCGTTTCGATAGTGATTTCATTGGCTGCGCCATCGGCCTGGATAATGGAAACGACCTTCTGGATGATGCGGTTGATGTCCTCGGGCCGGGGCTCGATGCTGTAGGGCTTCGCGTAGTCCAGAAACTGGGATACGACGCGGTTTAAGCGGTTCACTTCCTCGATAATGACATTCAACAGCTTCTTGTGCTCTTCCGAATCCGTATCGGTACTTAAAAACTGTGCCGCTCCCTTGATGGACCCCAGGGGATTCCTGATTTCGTGGGCCAGCACGGGGGCCATTTCTTCCAGCAGGAGGGTTTTCTCCCTTTCGAGTTTTTCGTCGAAGGCGTAGAGGGATTGAAAGACGTCGGTACTTTCGGGATAAAAATAGGAAAAAATCCGTTTCACAATGATTTTAAGGGGCGTAATGGAGATAACGATGAGAAACGAGGCGGTCAGAACGTGAGTAAAGGGCAGATAGGCATTCTTCCCGAACAGGCCCAGAACAAAATAAAAAACGATCGTGGCGAACGTCGTGAGAATGAAAATCAGGAGAGACTTCGCCATGAGTTCGTAAAGTTTCGTCAGGTGGGGATAAGCGATGATTAAAAGGATAAAGTAAATCAGGGCGGCGATGATGATATTGGAAAGCGACGGCGCGGACAGACCGAAATAGGAAAAGAGATCGAAACCGCACAACAGCGCCGCGACGATACAGGCGATGGACAGATACATCATTCTCTTTCTCTCCACGCTGGGACGTCTCCGATAGATATACAGCAAAAGAGTCAGATAGGCACCGCCGATGATCAACAAAGGGTAGAGATGGACCATAAAACGGAAATAAGGCCAGGTGCTGACCGGTGTGAACATCAGAACGGCCATGACGCAACTGAAGACCGCCGTCAGCAGAATATCCCGTTTCCGGACGGTCCGTGCTCCTCGGGTCAGGGTTCCGGTAAAGTGCAGGGCCAGCGGGGGAAGCGCGAGAAGCCCCCCGTACTCGGGAACATGCCAGAAAGGCTGATGCAGGATATCGAAGAAAAAAACGCCAATCCTGTTGAAAAAAAGGGCCAGGCACAGCATCGCAAAGGCGCGCATCGAGGCATCCTTTTTCTTCATGATGACCAGGGAGACGGCGATGGTCAGGCTCACCGATGCCAGAATAAACGTTTCCACGGCGGATCATTCTCCGGATAAGGGCTTCTTGCACAGTTCCAATCTTTCCGAAACTGTTTCCATGCATTCCATTGACACACGAATCGCTGCATCCTATATTGTTACATAAACGAACGGAATAAACCCGTCCTCAGGGTAGGGGCTTGAAAACAAGTTATGCCATTTAGCCAGAATCAACAGAGTGTTCCCGGCCTTTTCGGGGAGACGGAAGATCAAACCGATTTGCGGGAACCGAAACGTTACAGGGTTATTCTGCACAACGACCACTACACGACCATGGATTTCGTCGTCTATGTTCTGGTGAAAGTGTTTCATAAACCGGCGGTGGAGGCAACTAAAATCATGCTGGATATCCATCGGAAGGGACGGGGTGTCTGTGGAATCTACACCTATGACATTGCGGTGACAAAGGTGCAACGCGTGCAGTCGATGGCGAAGATGCGAGATTTCCCCCTTCGCTGCACCATAGAAGAGGAATAGGTGTATCTTATGAAAATCAGCGAAACATTGAATCAGATCATCATGGCTGCCTATGCGGAAGCCAATATCCGGCATCATGAATACATCACACCGGAGCATCTCCTGTATGCGGCGCTCTTTTTCGAGGAAGGCATCGAAATCATCGAAAACTGCGGGGGTAATCCGCAACGTCTCAAATTGCTCCTCGACCGGCACCTGCAGGAAACGCAGACGGCCGTCGGCGACCGCAAAGTGGTCCAGTCGGCCGGATTCCAGAATATCCTGGAGCGTGCCGTCTGGCATTCGACGTCCTCCCAGAAAGAGGTCCTGGAGCTTGGCGACATCATGGTTTCCCTTTTCGACGAAAAGGAATCCTTTG
Source organism: Deltaproteobacteria bacterium (assembly GCA_019136935.1). GTDB lineage: Bacteria > Desulfobacterota > Syntrophia > Syntrophales > JAAYKM01 > JAAYKM01. Next base: position 11,967 of record JAGVTI010000139.1, on the reverse strand, counting down.
CCGCCTTCTACCTCCGCAAAGAGGGAATGACCAAGTTGATCCTCCTCAATTACATCTCCCACGGTGTCACGGTCTTACCCGGGGTGGAATCGGAATCCCAGCGTCCGGAGGATGCGGGCGACGAACAGGAAGGAGAAGGGAAAGAAACAAGGGAAAGCCGGAGCAAGCTCCTGGCGTCCTTTACGACGGAGTTGACGGAAAAGGCCCTCCAGGGGGAACTGGATCCCGTCATCGGCCGGGAAGAGATTCTCGAACGGACCCTCCAGGTTCTCAGCCGGCGCCTGAAAAACAACCCCATTCACGTGGGCGATCCCGGCGTGGGGAAAACGGCGATCACGGAGGGGCTTGCCCAGTTGGTCGCGGAGGGGAAAGTACCCAAGCGGCTGCTCGGTTCGAAGATCTATGCCCTCGATATGGGGTCCATGCTGGCAGGAACCCGCTACCGGGGTGATTTCGAGGAACGGATGAAGCGGGTCATCGCGGAACTGCAGAAACAGAAGAAAGTCATCCTTTTCATCGACGAGATTCACAACATCGTGGGAGCCGGCGCGGTTTCGGGCGGCTCCATGGACGCGTCCAACATTTTGAAGCCCGCCCTGTCCCAGGGCAAACTCCGTTGCATCGGTTCCACGACCTATGACGAATACCGGAAATATTTCGAAAAAGACGGGGCGCTGTCCCGGCGGTTTCAGAAGATCGAAGTGCCGGAGCCATCGGTCGAACAGACCGTCAAAATTCTCCACGGCGTGCGCGGCAAGTATGAATCCTATCATCATGTGACCTACAACGAAGAGGCGCTGCAGGCAGCCGCGGATCTTTCCAACCGTTACATCAACGATCGCCGCCTGCCCGACAAGGCCATCGACGTTATCGATGAAGCGGGGGCCCTGTCATCCATGAGGCGCTTCAACGACGAAGAACGCGGCGTAATCGGCCGCGGGGAAATTGAAGCGGTTATCGCCAAGATAGCGAGAATCCCGGAGAAAAGTGTCTCCTCCTCCGACATCGAGAAACTGCGCTCCCTGGAAATCGATCTGAAATCCCGCATTTTCGGTCAGGATGAAGCCGTCGACAAAGTCGTCGACGCCATCAAGCGGTCCCGCGCCGGTTTCCGTGAACCCCAGAAGCCGATCGCCTCTCTCCTTTTTGTCGGGCCGACGGGGGTGGGAAAGACGGAACTGGCCAGGCAGCTCGCGGACCTCTTGGGAATCCCCCTGCACCGGTACGACATGGGCGAGTACCAGGAAAAGCATTCCGTGGCCAAGCTGGTCGGCGCACCTCCGGGGTATGTCGGATACGAGGAGGGTGGGCTTTTGACGGAAGCGATCCGGAAAACACCTTACGCCGTTCTGCTGCTCGATGAAATCGAGAAGGCCCACGAGGACATTTTCAACGCCCTGCTCCAGGTCATGGACTACGCGACCCTGACGGACAACACGGGGAAGAAGGCCGACTTCAGAAACGTCATCATTCTGATGACTTCCAACGCGGGGGCAAGGGAAATCGGCCGCCAGGTCATCGGATTTGAAGGAAAGGCCATCGAGCGCGATGCCGTTTTCAAGGCCGTGGAAAGGATCTTTTCACCGGAATTCAGGAACCGTCTCGACGGGGTGGTCAATTTTAACGGGCTGACCGATGTGGAAATTCTCCGGATCGTCAACAAGGCGATCGACGAATTCCGGGTTCAGCTAAAGGAAAAGCACGTCCAACTTCACGTGACGGAAACCTGCTCCGCCTGGCTGGCCCAAAAGGGTTACTCACAGGAATTCGGTGCCCGTGAAATCGGGCGCCTCATCCAGGACAAGATCAAGCGTTTCTTCGTGGACGAGGTCCTTTTCGGGCGTTTGACGTCCGGGGGCTTGGCCGTGGCGGATATCGAGAGCGACGAAGTCGTAATCAAAGTCATCGGAACGGACCAGGCCGATTTCGCTCTTCCCGAGGCCGTGAAAGAGATGGTTTAGTCTTATGTTGAATGGAAGAAGGTGCTTTGGGTTGTTTGCTCTGGGTTTTTTAACCGTTCTGCTTCTGGGCTGTGCGGGCTCCCTGAAGAATTATGGCTATTACACCCCTGACACGGAAGTGACCCGGCTGTTTGAATCCGGAAAACCCTCCAGCCTTTACCTTTACTACTACTGCGGTCCAGAATCATCACCAACGGCGATTTTGGGCGTAAAGAAGGATTATGTCCTTGAGGAACGTCTCTGGCAGAAAATCGACCCGAACTCAGAGAGTTACAAAAAACTGCTGGAAGGGATGCGGAACCGCACCCTGCAGGTCGGCAAATCCCTGACTGGCTATGTGCTTTACGATCCTGACAAAGCACCCGTCGGCATTTGGTACTCAGTTCTTGAGGCCATGCCGGTTGTCCACCTCCTCGGGGAAAAAATCATCGAAGTCATCGGCCCCCCGTCAGACCTGTACGAACGGTACGAAGACAAGGAGATGAATCTGCATTAAGCATGCTGCCTTATATCCGCATCTGATCCCTCTAAATGTGCGCCAATCACAACGCGGACGCTATGCTTCAATGCCTCGGTGTTCTAACAAACGAACGATGGGGTTTTTGACCTGGTTTTCAATAATCAAATTTTGGATAAACCGCTCCCAATCATCGCCGATGCGATGTGAAACATCGATTTCATTAATTATTACTTCGGCAAGCAAATATTAAAAACTCCATGCCGGACTCGGAGGCTGTGTCGTAATGTCATTCTGAGCCGTCAGGTGAAGAATCTCGCTTCTTAACATCCTGTTATGATTCAATTCTTCACGGAGTTTATCCTTGAGCGAAGCGAAGGATTCAGAATGACTTCAAACGTCAATCGGGTATTACGACACAGCCTCTCGATCCGACATCCATTCGAATTCATTCTGGATTCCGTCTTTCGACGGAACGACGGGAATTGAGTTATTCAATTGCCGAAGTAATAAGGAACAAACGGGATACGCAAATATTCAAGACCGCGTCTGCAGCATCCGCACCAGGGGTGTTTTACGGCCGGCGACGGTATGGTATTGGACGGCGGGGTAGCCCAGGGCGATGACGCTGTGGACATCTTCCTCCTCGGGAATTTCAAGAAAACGCCTGATGGATGAAACCCTTCTGACGGCTTCGACGGCGAAACCGATCAGGCACGTTCCCAGGCCCATGGCATGGGCTCCCAGGAGAATGTTCTGCGTGGCCAAAAGGGCGTCTTCGGCCGGAGAGGTGGCATCGCGCCGGCAGCTTACGATGATCGCCGCCGGCGCACCGTGGAAAACCCGGTCCCGGCGTTCCCGGTCCCATTGTTCGAGGGACTCGGCCACGAGGTCATGATAGTTCCGATAGTAATAATCGAGTTCCGGTTTTCCGCACCATTTGAGGATGTTCCGCAACCAACCCTGCTCCGACAGACGGTTGAGGCGGCGGTAAAAACCGGCAATCCGCTCGCCGAATGCGATCATCTCCCGTCGTGTTGAAACCAGGGTAAAGGCCCACGGCTGGCAGTTCGTGCCGGAGGGAGCGGTAACGCCGATTTTAACGAGGTCGCGGAGCGCCTCCGGTGCAACGGCACGGTCCGTATACAGGCGGCAGGAACGCCGCGAGGCCATGAGGCGCACCAGATCCCCCGCGTCGGCCTGCCCCCAGGGAATCCAGGACGATTCCATTTTGAAGGTCTCAAAGTCATGAACACGTGGATCGAGGTTGCCGATCCGAACAGCTTCGACGGGGCAGACGGCGGCACATTGGCCGCAGGCCATAGACCGCTTTCCCGTAACCGCGGCTTTCCCTTCGACAAGCGACAGGGTACCCGAAGGACAGACTTCGACGCAGAGGCCGCAACCGTTGCAGCGGTTACGGTCAACGACCGTAAAGACCTGCCGGTTCATGCTCCTTCTCCAGGTATGAAAGCAGATCCTCGGGCCGATCGGCGATAAAGTCAGGCGCGACGGCCGTGATGCGTTCGCGGGAATGCCATCCCCAGGTCACGGCCACGGCATGGACCCCGGCATTGCGGGCCTCCCGGATATCGCCCGCCGTATCGCCGATATAGTAAATCTGTTTCTGGGCGATCCCGAAAAGATACATCGCCAGGCGGATCTTTTCCTCTTTGCTGTAGGAGGCATCGGACCCCAGGATCTCCTGGAAATACCCTTCAACACCGTATTTTGAAAGGGCCTTCCGGATGATACCGGATGAATTGGACGAGATGATCACCAGAAAATGATCCCGGTTAAGGGCTTCCAGGACGGGAAAAAGAAACCGGTTCGGTTCCAGTTCCTCGTAGTGGATATCACCCAGAATATTCCGGGAAACCTGGATGAATTCCTTGAGATCCACACCCTTCTTCACGATCCCCTCGTAGAAATTATCCTCGAACAGATCGAGAAAATCCTCCCGGGTCTGCACGATGGGGACGCCCATCTGATCAAGGGAAGTTTTGACAGCCCGTTCATACACGGGCAGGGAATCGACGATGACACCGTCGAAATCGAACAGAAGTAATTTGGCCATATGTTCAACATCCTTCGTTTAGTCTGGTTTGTCCGGCCATCGCCGGAATGGATTCGTCGTAAGGAGGCATGGCGACACCCGCCTCCGTGATGATCGCCGTAATATAGCGGCCCGCCGTAACATCGAAGGCGGGATTGAAAACCGCGATACCCTCCGGCGCAACCCGGCATCCCCCCCAGGAGGTCACCTCTTCCGGTGCCCGCTCCTCGATCGGAATGGCGTCTCCCGCCGGCGTTTCCAGATCGATGGTGGATGTGGGGGCGGCCACGTAAAACGGGATGCCATGCGCCTGGGCCAGGACCGCCAGGGTATAGGTGCCGATCTTGTTGGCCGTATCGCCGTTTTTGGCGATCCGGTCGGCACCTACGATGATCTTGTCGATTTTTCCCCGGAACATGAGGTATCCCGCCATGTTGTCCGCAATCAACGTCGCCGGAATGTGCTCCTGCATCAGCTCCCAGGCGGTCAGCCTCGCTCCCTGCAGAACCGGCCTCGTTTCGTCCACGAAAACATGGATTGCCTTCCCCTGTCCGACCGCCGCCCGGATGACACCCAGGGCCGTTCCGTATCCTCCCGTGGCCAGGGCGCCGGCATTGCAGTGGGTCAGGACGGCGTCACCGCTTTGGATCAGTGCAGCGCCGAAGCCGCCGATCCTGCGGTTTATCGCGATATCCTCGTTCAGAATGCGTCTTGCCTCGTCAGCCAGGGACCGCCTGAGAAAGGCCGCATCAAAAGGCGCATCCGGGGGAAAGATACGGGAAAAATACGCCTTCATCCGCTCGACGGCCCAGAAGAGGTTGCGAGCCGTGGGCCGGGTCTTCCGGAATTGGCGGCACAAATCGTCAAACGTTTCCCGGAACACCGAGGGCGACGTTACCGGGGACCGCAGCATCCCGAGGGCCACCCCCATGGCGGCGGCGATACCGATGGCCGGGGCGCCCCGGATGGTCAGATCGTTGATCGCCGCGATCACCTCCCCGTGGGTTTTACAGGTCAGATACCGTTCTTCCCGCGGCAGGCGCTTCTGGTCGATCATGACGACCGTATCATCCCGCCAGTCAATCGTTTTGATCATGCCTGGTCCAGTTTCTTCTTCAGAAGCTCGTTAATCAGCTGCGGATTGGCCTTTCCCTGGGTCGCCTTCATCACCTGTCCGACGAAATAGCCGAAGAGCTTGTCCTTCCCGCTCCGGTACTGGGCCAGCTGCGTCGGGTTGGCGCGGATCACATCGACGATGATTCCGGTGAGGGCATCCTCGTCGGTGATCTGGACCAGGCCCTTTTCCTCAATGATCGCCCGGGGCGGCTTTCCCGTTTCGTACATGTCCTGAATCAGGTCTTTGGCCATTTTGCCGCTGATGGTCCCCTCTTCGATCAGGTTGATCATGTCTCCCAGGGAAACCGCCGAAATGGAGCAGGTCCGGATATCCCCCCTGTCTTCGTTGACGAAACGCAGGAGATCCCCCATGACCCAGTTGGCCGCGATCTTCGGTTTGCCGCAGACTTTCACCACGTCCTCGTAATACTCCGCCAGGGCCTTGCTCGTTGTAAGGATACCCGCGTCGTAGGGAGGAATCTCGTATTCCCGGATGAACCGTTCCCGTTTTTCCAGGGGGAGTTCCGGGATGGTGCCTTCAACCTCCCTGATCCAGGTTTCGTCCACACGGATTGAGACCAGATCGGGATCGGGAAAGTAACGGTAATCGTGGGCCTCTTCCTTGCTCCGCATGGGAAGGGTGACGCCCTGGGTATCGTCCCACAGGCGGGTTTCCTGAACGACTTCCCCGCCGCTTTCCAGAATGTATTCCTGTCTCTTGATCTCGTAATCCAAGGCCCGCTGTACGTTACGGAAAGAATTCATGTTTTTCAGTTCCGTCCGGATGCCGAAGATCTCCTGCCCCTTCGGCCGGAGAGAGACGTTGGCGTCGCAGCGAAAACTCCCCTCTTCCATGTTCCCGTCACAGATCTCCAGGTAGACCAGTATTTCGTGGAGACGCCGGAGATAGGCGGCGGCCTCTTCCGCACTGCGGATGTCCGGCTCCCCGACGATTTCGATGAGGGGAACGCCGGTGCGGTTGAGATCGACGTAACTCGAAGGCAGGTGCTCGTCGTGCACCAGCTTACCCGCGTCTTCCTCCATATGGATCCGGGTGAGGCCGATGCGTTTCCTGCCCGCTTCGGTTTCAACGTCCACGTAACCGCCTTCGGCCAGGGGAAGGGCGTACTGGGTGATCTGATAACCCTTGGGGAGATCGGGATAGAAGTAATTCTTCCGGGCGAAGCTGCTCATCTCGTTGATCCGGCAATGAGTGGCCATGGCCATCTTCATGGCGTATTCAACGACCTTTTTATTCAGGACGGGCAGCACACCGGGCAGACCCAGGCAGACGGGACAGGTATGGCTGTTCGGCATCGCACCGAATTCGGTGGAGCAGCCGCAGAAGATCTTGGATTTCGTTAAAAGCTGGGCATGAACTTCCAGCCCGATAACCGGCTCGTATTCCATTACAGCTCAGGTCTCCTTCTTTCGATATGGGCGTGTCTCTCATAGTTGTGGGCAATCTGCAGGAGCTTTCCCTCTTCGAAATGCCCCGCCAGAAACTGAACTCCTACAGGCAGCCCCCGTCCGCTGTAGCCGCAGGGAACGGAAATGCCCGGAATGCCTGCCAGGTTGGCGGATATGGTAAATATATCGGACAGATACATCTGGAGAGGATCTTCCGTCTTTTCCCCGATTTTGAAGGCCGGCGTCGGCGACGTCGGCGTCAGGATGACGTCGCACCGTTTGAAGGCCTCGGCGAAATCCTCCTTGATCCGGGCCCTGACCTGAGAGGCTTTCTTGTAGTAGGCGTCGTAATACCCGGAAGAGAGGGCGTAGGTTCCCAGCATGATGCGGCGTTTCACTTCCGCTCCGAACCCCTCTGAACGGGTTTTTTTGTACATATCCAGGAGGTCGCGGCAGTTTTCCGCCCGGTAACCGTATTTGACGCCGTCATAGCGGGCCAGATTCGAACTGGCCTCGGCGGGGGCGACGATATAATAGACGGCGACGCAGTAATCCGTGTGAGGAAGGGAGATGTCGATGCATCTGGCACCCTGATCCTCCACCACCGCGATCGCTTTTTTGACCGCCGCCGATACTTCCGGATCCATACCGTCCCGGAAGTACTCCCGGGGAATGCCGACGGTCCAGCCGGCAATGTCCCGATTGAGAAATGCGCGATAATCCGGAACGTCCTGCGGGACCGATGTCGAGTCTTTCGGATCGTAACCCGCGATGACATTCATCATGATGGCGCAGTCCTCGACATCCTTCGTGAAGGGGCCGATCTGATCGAGGGAAGAGGCAAAGGCGATGAGGCCGAACCGGGATACCCGTCCGTAGGTGGGCTTCATCCCCACGACCCCGCACAGGGCCGCCGGCTGTCGGATCGAACCTCCCGTATCCGAACCCAGAGAGGCGATGCACTCATCGGCCGCCACGGCGGCGGCGGATCCGCCGCTGGAGCCGCCGGGAATCCGGTCCAGCGCCCAGGGATTGCGGGTGACGCCGAAGTACGAAGTTTCCGTGGAAGACCCCATGGCAAACTCATCCATGTTGGCTTTACCCACAAATACCGCCCCGGCACGCCTTAGAGCCTCGACCACCGTGGCATCATAGGGGGGGATAAAATTCTGGAGAATCCGCGACCCGCAGGTCGTTTTCACCCCCTTGGTGCACAGGATGTCCTTCAGGGCGACCGGAATCCCGCAGAGCTCTCCCCCGGCACCCTCCTGGATTTTTTGGTCCGCCCCGGCCGCACCTCTCAAAGCGTCCTCCCGCAGCAGACTGATGTAGGCGTGAACCTTTCCTTCCACCTGGTCGATCCTGTTGAATACGGATTCAACGATATCGACGGAAGTAATTTCGCGGGAGAGGAGTTTTTCCTTTAATTCGTGAATGGTCAGCTGATTCAGTTCCATATGATCCTCGTTTATTCTATCACCTTGGGTACGCGGAAGCTGCTTCCCCTGGTTTCCGGTGCATTCGCCAGGGATGATTCGTTGGACAGGGAAGAGATGACCGTGTCCTCGCGAAACGCGTTCACAAGTGGCATGGCATGGGTCATCGGCGAAACGCCGGTTGTCTCGGCCTGATTCAGCTTATCAATATACGTCAGAATGTCGTTCAACTGCAGGGTGAACTTCTCCGTCTCCTCTTCCCCGAACTCCAACCGGGCCAGGTGGGCGACGTATTCGACTTCTTCTTTCCGGATCTTCACTTTGTTTTCCTTTCTCTTTTTCCACTTTCGCTCCGTCAGGGCACGGACACCGGTGTTTTTCGAAACCGATGCGATCCCCCGATATCCCATGGCAACTAAATTCCCGGCCAGAACGGCCTGATATGATCGAGGACCCGATTCACTTCGGTTAAGGGGCTCACGACCAGGGTCGACCGCTCCATTTCATCCAATTCTTCCTGCGATACGCGGGTTTCATCCCGCAGTTCCTTCAACACCGCCTTGACCGATTCCGCCAGGGCGGGAAGGTGATAACCTCCTTCCAGGACAAGGACCATCCTTCCCCCGCAGCAGCGGTCCGCCTCGTTCATCAGGATCCGGGTCAGGGCCGCATAGCCCCGCGACGTCATCCGCATACTCCCTAGCGGATCATCCTCGTGGGTGTCGAATCCCGCGGAAACCAGGATCAACTCCGGTTTGAACTGCCGGGTAACGGGTATGAGAAGCGTTCTGAATATCCGGGCATACATTCCATCATCGGCGCCGAAGGTCAGAGGGCAGTTGATCGTGTATCCCACACCCGGTCCATGACCTGTTTCACTGAAATGGCCCGTGCCGGGATAGAAGGGGGACTGGTGAACCGAGAAATACAGAACTTGTTCATCGTCGTAGAAGCAGTGCTGGGTGCCGTTTCCATGATGGACATCCCAGTCGGCGATCAGGATCCGGCGGGCGCTTCCTTGTGCCAGAGCATGCCGGGCACCGACGGCCACGTTGTTGAAGATGCAGAACCCGGCGGCGCCGTCCGCCTCGGCGTGGTGTCCCGGCGGCCTGACCAGTGCGAAGGCGTTATCCAGCCTGCCGTCCACGACGAGGTCGATGGCATGACACAGGCTTCCGGCGGCCAGGCGGGCGACATCATAGGTTTCTTCCGTCGCATCCGTATCGGGATCGAGGGGAACCATGATCCGTTCTTTCGTACGCGCGATCCGTTCAATATAGGATCGCCGGTGCACCCGTTCCAGGATTTCCTGCGAAACATCCCGCGGCGGTATTTCAAAGAAACGGCCCTGCATGTCGGGGGCTTCCAGCATCTTGTAGACGGCCTTCAGCCTTGCCGGCGATTCCGGATGGGTCCAATCGTTACCGTGGAGAAGAAATCGATTATCCTTGACGAGGCCTGTTTTACGATACATCGCCTGCTATATCTGTAAATGCCCGGGCCGGTTTCATGATGATGACACCTTCTGTAACCGTGTTAGCGCCTGTATCATAAAACCCCCTGAAAAGCAAAAGATTTCAGCTGAAAAAGGCCGAGATAATTCCGTTGACAAAAAGAATGGGCCGTATATATAGTTCCCGGAATTGACGGGGAGGAATGGGAACATGTTTGGTATCGGCATGCCCGAGCTGATTTTAATCGGCTTGGTGGCTTTGATCGTCGTCGGCCCGAAAAAGCTGCCCGATCTCGCAAAAACCTTGGGAAAGGGATTGAGCGAATTTCGCAAGACGGCAAGCGATATAACGGACGGAATCAAGGATACCGTCAAAACCGACGATATCAAAAAAGACGTGGAGTCCGTGAAAAATTCCCTGCTCTATGGCCGGGACGACGAGGAACCATCCGACAATGCCACCTCCGGGCCCGCGCCGGAAAATACGAAAAACACATCGTCTTCCGATGCGCACGGCAATACCAAGGAAAATTGAAGGATCGGATAACCGACCGTCAGGAACCAAGAGCTTTTTATGGAAAATCCCGCTGAAGAAAAATTACCCCTCACCGCCCACCTGGAAGAACTGAGGAAACGGCTGATCCGTGTCATGGTCGTCCTGGGCATTGGTTTTGGTGTCTGCTATACTTTCAAGAACTGGTCTTTCCAGGTGATTACACGGCCGCTGGTCGAGGTGTTGCCACAGCACAGCTCCCTCATCTACACGGGTCTTCCGGAAGCCTTCTTTATCCACATGAAGATCGCTTTTTTTGCCTCCCTGTTTCTGACGAGCCCCTACACCCTCTTTCAGATCTGGAAGTTCATTTCACCGGGTTTATACGCGAAGGAAAAGAAATATGTCATTCCCTTCGTGATTTCCTCTACGCTCCTGTTCGTCGGAGGCGTTTTGTTCGGCTACTTCATCGCCCTGCCCCCGGCTTTCAAGTTTTTCGTTTCCTTTTCGACAGACGCCCTCAAACCCATGGTGTCGTTCCGGGAGTACCTGGGACTGACCCTGAAATTCCTGCTGGCCTTCGGCTTGTCTTTCGAATTGCCGGTTTTCATGTTTTTCCTGACCAAGCTGGGCATCGTCGACGCCGCCGTACTGGCCCGGCAGCGGCGCTATGCGATCCTGGTCATCTTCATCGCCGCCGCCGTACTGACCCCGTCGCCGGATGTCTTAAGCCAGATTCTCATGGCCGTTCCCCTGATGCTCCTGTATGAGGTCAGCATCGGCGTTGCGAAATTCGCCGGCCGCAAAAAGGTCCAGGAACATGACGAAGAAAGCGACTCTCATGGACAATAAAAAGAAATCGGGCAGAAAAGCCGCTCGCAGGAAAGGCCGGTTGAAGTCAAAACTCATCCGGTTTTTTCTGGTCTCCTTTTTTCTTTTTCTTTTTCTGGTCCTGATCGGGAGCAGCATGATCTATTACGTCCTGCTGCAGGAACTCCCGAGCATCGCCGCGCTGAAAGATTTCCGCCCGAGCATCGCCACCCGGGTCTACGGGGATAACAACGAACTCATCGATGAATTTTTTCTGGAAGATCGCAAACTGATCAAAATCTCCGATATTCCCCGGTATGCAGTCCAGGCCTTTGTCGCCGCGGAAGACGCCCGCTTTTTCCATCACCGCGGGTTTGATCTCCAAAGTATCACGCGGGCTTTTTATAAAAATCTGGAAGCGGGTAAAATTGTTCAGGGCGGCAGCACGATCACCCAGCAGGTGGCCAAATCTCTCTACCTGTCCCCCGAAAGGAGCTACGCCCGGAAGATCAAAGAGGCGATCTTAGCCTACAAGATCGACCGCTACTTGACTAAAGAAGAAATCCTCAATCTGTATCTGAATTATATCTATCTCGGCCATGGTACCTACGGCATAGAAGCGGCTTCCGAAGGCTATTTCGGAAAAAGCGCCCGCTTTCTGACGCTGGCCGAAGCATCCATGCTGGCGGCCCTTCCCAAAGCCCCCAACACCTACTCCCCTTTTCTACACCTCGCCAAGGCCCGCGAACGGCAGTCCTACGTGCTTTCCCGGATG
>JAGVTI010000163.1 GCA_019136935.1 Deltaproteobacteria bacterium | reverse complement strand
GTCATTTCCTCCAGCATGGACCAGGTCGGGGTGACCAGCCGGTATAATCAGCTTATCGGGACGTATACCAAAACCTTCCCGTTAGTGGGTTTCGAGTCTCTGGATCTGGATAACTACGTGACGGCCAGGGCGCTGGACGGCCTGTTCTACATGATCGGCGAGGAGGAAAAGAATATCAGGACAAACCCGGCGGCCAGGGTTACGGACCTTTTGAAAACCGTTTTCGGAAAATAATTTGAAGTCATTGACCGAAGGAGATCCGCAACCGGGATGAACGGATTCGGATTTCCTGCAACCGTGAAACGTTTCCATGCCGAATTTTTATGCCCTGGCCGCGGATTTGATCGTCGCCGTCCATTTCATGATCGTCCTGTTTGTTGTGGGCTCCCTGGTTCTGGTCCTGGCGGGGCGGATTCTCGGCTGGGCGTGGATACGGAACCTGGTTTTCCGGGCTGTGCACCTGATCCTGACGGCATTTATCGCCGTCCAGTCCCTGGCGGGAAACCTGTGCCCCCTCACCGTATGGGAGTCCCGTTTGAGGCGCCTGGCGGGCCAGGCGGTGGAAGGCGACGTGTTCTTCCTGGCGCGCCTCATCCGGGCGGTCATTTTTTATGACCTGCCCGCCTGGGTCTTTAACGTGATCTATGTTCTGTTCGGGATCATCGTGATCATGACCTTTGTCCTGATCCCTCCCGATATGCGGTTCGGGCGGCGACGGAAATGACCGGAATCCGGAAGGGCATGACTGAAGAAAAAGGGGTGTCAATCGAAAGGAGAATGCATGACGAAACGAGTTATCGGGGTAAAGGACATTCCTGCCGCCGGTCCTTATTCGCAGGCGGTGGAAGCGGGGGGATTCGTGTTCTGCTCCGGCCAGATCCCCATCGACCCCCGGACGGGATGCCTGGTTGAATCGGGCATCGGGGAGGCGACCCGTCAGGTCATGAACAATCTGGCGGCCGTTCTCGGCGAGGCAGGGCTTTCCCTGCAGGATGTGGTCAAAACGACGATTTACCTGGTGAATCTCGACGATTTTGCGGTGGTGAACGAAATTTACGGTTCGTTCTTCGACGGCGCGTTCCCGGCGAGAAGCACGGTGCAGGTGGCGGCGCTTCCGAAGGGGGCCCCGATTGAACTGGACGCCGTTGCCGTTCGACCGTAACGTTTACCGAAGGAAAGCGGCCTCGACGCATTTCACCGTATCCGTTCCCGGTTTGCCGGAATGAGGCGTTTATCAGAAAGAGGATCATCCTGTGTCACAGACAACCCCCGTATCGAAACCCTTCCTCGGGATGAGGAAGGTTTTTCATGTCTTCACTTCTTCCGCAATCCCTCTGTTCTACTGGTTCCTTCCGTTTTTTGACACGGCAAGGGAGGGCAGGGCCTTCATTTTGATCGTGTTGTCGTCCGCCTTCGTGCTGTTTTTCCTTTTCGACGGATTGCGATTGCTTTTTCCCCCTTTGAACCGGTATGTCATGAGGTATTTCTCCCTGCTGATCCGGCAGTCCGAGGAAAAACGTTTTACCGGGGCGACATTTACCTGCCTGTCTTTTTTGATCGTGGTTTTCTTCTTTTCCCGGGAGATTGCCGTTACGGCCATGCTTTTCCTTTCCCTGGGCGATACGGCGGCGGAGATCGCGGGGAAGAATTGGGGGAGGAAGAAGTATTTCGGCCGCTCCCTGGAGGGGATGGTTGGTTTTTTCATCGCGGCGTTCCCCCTGGCCTGGCTGGTTCTCCAGGATTGGCGGGTGGCTTTTTTAGGGGCGGTTACGGGAGCCCTGATCGAGTTTTTTTCCTTCCGGATCGATGACAATCTGACGGTGCCCGCTTTATCGGCGGCGTCGATCTGGCTGATTTCCCGGATTCCATTCTGAACCGGAGAACAGGAGGGGTAAAAGGATATGAAAACGGTGACGGCGGCGATCCTGTTCCACGAGGGGAAGATCCTGATCGCCCGGCGGCGGGATCGGGACCGTCTGGCCGGCAAATGGGAATTTCCCGGCGGAACCGTGGAACCGGGTGAAACGCCGGAATGTTGTCTCAGGCGTGAGATGAAGGAAGAATTCGATATCGACATCGAAGTCGGAACGTTTTTCGGCGAAAGCGTATACCATTACAACCATGGTTCCATTTGCCTGCTTGCGTACCTCACAAGATGGCGTGGCGGGACGTTGAGCTGCCGGGATCACGACGCCTGCGCCTGGGTTTCGATTCCGGAGCTTCCATGTTTCGACTTTTCCCCGGCCGATCTGCCCTTCGTCGATCGTCTCTTGACGGGAAAGACGACGCTTCAATGAAAACAGCGGGGAGAAGTTTCCGTAAAGGGTGAATCGGCATTTGCCGGAAGGCCGATAAAGTGCTATGGATACAGGCGAGAATCGATTCGTTGCCCCTGATTCGCAGGCCATTCAGGAATGACGGCCTCGCGAAAAGCCTGTTTTCCCCTGTCCAGGCTGTGCCGCAATGCCGAAAAATGTCATTCCCGACGGATGCGGGGAATCTTGATCTCCTGATATGGCTCCGGTTTCAAGATTTGTCCCTGCAGTCGAAATGGCGAAAACGTGTGTCAGGCCCAGGGGGAAACGGCCAAGATCAGGATTGACAAAAAGAGCGCCTGCGAGGGCTGCTCCGCCGCATTGATCTGCCACCCCGAGGAACACGATTACGTGGATGCGGTCAACCTCGTCGGGGCGGCCGCGGGCCAGAAGGTCAAGATTCTGGTCCGTCCGGAGGTGTACGTCAAAGCCTCGATTCTTCTGTACGGACTGCCGATCCTGGTTTTTCTCACCGTTGCCGTGGCCGGGAAAATCCTGGCACTGCGGCTGCTGGGCGAACTCTATTCCGATCTGTGGGCCTTTGGCGCGGCCTGTCTGTTTACCGGCATCACTTTCATGATGATCGTCCGTTATCACAGGAAAAGCAGGCGGCGACACGCTTACGCACCCGAGATTGTCGAGATTCTCTAAGGAAAACGGGTTCCGGGTTTAGGCCATCAACCATTGAACGCACGATCAATGCGGGGGAAACAAAATGAGGATCGAACAATTCAGGTGGACTGAACGGGAAAAGTGGGTACCGGCCCCTCCGGGAAACTTGAAAGGGCAGGTCCAGTTGGCTCTTGTTTTCGGGAGTACGGCCATCTGCAGAAATACGGACCTGATGTCGGAAATCCGCTCTCTCTATCCGGAGGCGCAGATTTTCGGCTGTTCGACTGCCGGCGAAATCTGCGGGTGCCGGGTGACGGATGATTCCCTCGTCCTCACCGTCGTTCAATTCGAGGAAACCCGCATCCGGGGTGTGAAGGCGGTTATCTTGGATGCGGAGAACAGCTTTTCTGCGGGAAAGACGCTGGCGGAGGAATTGGCCGGCGACGACCTGGTGCATGTACTGGTGTTTTCCGATGGTTTGCGGATTAACGGGAGCGAACTGGTCAGGGGATTGGTCAAGGGCCTGCCGGATGGGGTTTCCATTACGGGTGGTTTATCGGCCGACGGCGATCGTTTCCGGGAAACCTATGTGTTCTGGGACGGCACGCCCGTCCGGAATCATGTCGTGGCCGTCGGTTTATACGGCAGGCACCTGAGGGTCGGATTCGGGTCGTTCGGCGGATGGGATTCATTCGGTCCGGAGCGCCTTGTTACCCGATCCCGGGGAAACATCCTCTACGAATTCGACGGCCGATCCGCCCTGACTCTCTACAAGACGTACCTGGGGGAGCATGCGAAGAATCTTCCCGCCTCGGGCCTGCTGTTCCCCCTGCAAATCCGGATGCCCGGTTCAGAGGAAAGGTTGGTAAGAACCATCCTGTCCGTCAGTGAAGAGGATCAGAGCCTCACTTTTGCCGGAGATATTCCCGAAGGGGCCCTGGGCCGGCTGATGAAAGCCAATTTCGACCGCCTCATCGACGGGGCGGTGGACGCGGCGAAAAACAGCCGGGCCATGCTTTGCAATGCCTCGCCTGAACTCGCCCTCCTCATCAGCTGCGTCGGACGGAAATTGATTCTCCGGCAGCGGGTGGAGGAAGAGGTCGAGGGTGTGCGTGACATTCTGGGGGAAAAGGCGATCCTGTCCGGTTTTTACTCCTACGGGGAAATATCCCCCACATCCGGTAAAGGGAATAGTGAACTTCACAACCAGACGATGACCGTCACCATATTATCCGAATTATCCGAGGATACGAAATGAAGGAACCTCATCGCTTGCTGGCCAGGCAGCTGCGTCGGTTTATCCCGCCATCGGAAACGCTTCCTCAATATTTCAACGCCTTTCTCGAAGCGGTCAACACGGCTTATTACGAGAACGATGAAGATCGGCGGATGCTGGAACGTTCCCTTGAATTGAGTTCGAATGAACTCCTTCAATCCAACACCGAAATGCGGGCGATCCTCCGGGCTTTGCCCGACCACTACTTCCGGATCAATGCCGAGGGAGTCGTTCTGGAGCACAAGCCTGCGGACGGCAAGACTTCTCCGCTTGAAAACAGCCGTCCCGTCGGGAAATCCCTGTCCGACCTGGTTCCGGAAGAGACGGCAGCCTTGTTTGAAAGGGCGGTGGAGGTTACCCTTCAGGAACGCGTTTCCTCTGCTTTCGAGTATTCACAATTCCATCCGGAGGCGAACCTGTTTTTTGAGGTGCGACTGATTCCTCTTTTCGACGACCAGCTGATCCTGCTTTTGAGAGATATTACCGGCAGGAAAAGGTCGGAAATCGCCGCCCAGGAACGCGCCGGGAAAATTATCCGCTACCAGGCCGCCCTGCTGGAGTTGTCGCAGTCGGATCAGCAGAACTTCGATGCGGCCATCGCCGGCATGATGGAAGTCGGTGCCCGAATGCTGGACCTTGACCGGGTCAGCTTGTGGCTTTTTAACCAGGAAAAGACGCATCTGATCTGCGAAAATCTTTACTGCGCCGGGAGTGGAACACACGAAAAGAGCGATGGAAAGGGGCTCTACGTGTCCCGGTATCCGTCCTACTTCGCAACGCTCAGGGAAAACCTGATCATTGCCGTGGAAGATGTGCGCAGGGATCCCCGCATGGATGAGCTGGCGGCATACTTTAACGAACACGAAATTCTTTCCACCATGGATGCGCCGCTCCGTCTTCATGGCAGGGTCGAGGGGGTCCTCTGCATGGACCATTTCCGCAAAACCCGTCTCTGGAGTTCCGAGGATCAGGACTTCGCCGCTTCCCTGGCCCAGATGATTTCTCTGCTCCTGGAAAGCCGTGCCCGGAAATCGACCGAAGAGGCCCTGAAAGACCGGGAAGCGAACCTGCGGACCCTGCTGCTGGCGGCACCCGTTGGAATCGCCATGCAATCGTCCCGAAGATTTCGGCAGGTCAGCCGGCGCTTCTGCTCCATGTTGGGATATGAAGAAGAGGAACTCGTCGGCCGGAGCCCCGTTATTCTTTATGAGACATTCCGGCAGGCAAAATCAGTCGGTGATGCCATCCGTGAGCAACTTGCAGGACAGGGTGCCGGCCATATCGAAACGCGGTGGGTCCGTAAGGACGGCAAAAGGATCGATGTGCTCCTGATGGCGGTGGCCATGTTGGATGCAGGACCGGAAGGGGGACTCATTTTTACGGTCCTGGATGTTACGGAACGAAAGCGGGTCGAAAAAGCCCTGTTCGAAAGCGAAAAACGATTCCGGAATTACTTCGAATTGTCCTTGGCGGGAATCGCCATTACCACTCCGGATATGAAATGGATCGAAGTGAACGATAAACTCTGCGACCTGTTGGGATTCACACGGGAAGAACTGGCATGCAGGTCCTTGAAAGACCTGGTGCTGCCCGAAGAACATTCGCCCGAGATCCGGGTTCAGACCGATGGTTCGGGCGGGCTGGCGGATTTGGTCAACGTCGAGAGGCGTTTTCTCAAGAAGGACGGGACGCATCTCCATGCCCTGGTTTCTTCCCGGTGTGTGAGTAAGGAAAGCGGAGCACCCGACTATGTCATCACCCTGATTCAGGATGTGACGGACCGGAAAAGACTGGAGGCGCAACTGCTCCAGGCCCAGAAAATGGAGGCCATCGGAACCCTGGCCGGAGGGATTGCCCATAACTTCAACAATCTTCTGATGGGAATCGAAGGTTATGCATCGCTCATTCTTTACGAACTGGATGCCGGCCATCCCTACTACGAAATGCTGCGCAGCGTCGAGGAACTGGTGCGCAGCGGTGCGGAGTTGACGAAGCAACTGCTCGGTTT
>JAGVTI010000052.1 GCA_019136935.1 Deltaproteobacteria bacterium | reverse complement strand
GATACATCCGATATCATGACGGGCAAGGGAGGCTGCGATCTTCTTTACGGGGGCGGCGGCGACGATACCCTGGAGGGCGGTACGGGCTGCGACTTTCTTCTCGGCGGCTCCGGCAACGACCGCCTGGACGGGGGCAGCGGGTCGGATATACTGATCGGGGGCTCGGGGGATGATACGTATGTCGTGGACAGCTGCTGCGACAGGGTCTTCGACGAGTATTCAGGCGGCACGGATACGGTCGAAAGCTCCGTATCCTATGCACTGGGCGGCTACCTGGAGAACCTGCGATTGACCGGCAACAGCCCCATCCGGGGGATCGGCAACGGCCTGGACAATGTCCTGACGGGCAACGGCGCGAACAACATGCTGGTGGGATGCGGCGGAAACGACATCCTGGACGGACGGGGCGGCGACGATACCCTGGATGGCGGCAGGGGGAGCGACACGTACCTGTACCGCCGGGCGGACGGCCGGGATACGATCGGCGATTACGGCTTCCGGGCGGGGGATGTGGACGTCCTGAAACTGACGGACGGGATCGGCCGGGGCGAGCCGGTGGTTGTAAAGCAGAACGACGATCTCTACCTGTTCCTGGACGATTCGAACTATACGAGAATCACGAACCAGTTCCAATGTACGAACTATGGCATCGAGCGCCTGGAAGTCTCGGACGGCTACTACATCACCCGTTCGGATATCGAGACCATCGTCGATACGATGAGCGCCATCAACAACGACGCCGGCATGGACGCGCTCCAGAAGTACAACGCCATGCGGGGCGACCAGGCCTATATCAACATCCTGGCCCAGAGCTGGCACCAGCCCTGACAGGAAGGCCGGTCTTTTTCCCCTTCCGGGCCAAAAGATGGAAAGGGAAGGATAAGAATAACGGAAGCATATCGATAAGACTCTAAAGAAAATCGCCGTTTCATGAAGTGAACGAAGATTCTACAAAGGAGAGACAGTGGAGACTGCTCCGTTCACCGCCGGTGGAAAGGGGTGAGAATCCTCCCGACCGTCCCGCTTCGGTAAATCATGATCAATCCGATACTGACTCGGTCCGACCCAACAGCGGAATCGAAATCAAAGAGGTGATCGTTGAGAGAGAAAGCGGTATGCGAATGTCATTCGCCATTCCGGGAAAATGGATTTGCCCGATACCGATGAGAAACTTCCCATGAGCGGAGTAGAGTTAAACTGCTGGATACATTTGCTAAAAAAAGTTAAATTAATATAGAATCAATGGTCGCGTAAAAAGTGGAAAAACATCGATTTTGTCATTCCGTGCAAGGGTCGTACGGTAGGGAATCCGGCATGTTCAGCAAATTATGATACCCGCTCACGCCGGTATGACAGCAGTAGCGATTGGGGGGGCAGCGGCAACGATCAATCTCTTGTATCAGATCTTTCTCGTTCGCTCGGGATAACATGTGGAGCGCCTTTTTGACTTTTGACTGCTTCATCACCTTGATCAGGCATGAAAACGGAAAATCGCTGGAACAGTTTTGATCGATTGAGTCGACGTCCGGAATTCGATGTGGCAATCTTCGGGGGCGGTATAAACGGGGCCTGTGTTTATCATCAGCTTTGCCGCCAGGGACACCGGGTGCTGCTTCTGGACAGAGGGGATTTTGCGTGCGGGACCAGCCAGACCTCGGCCATGATGATCTGGGGCGGCCTGCTCTATTTGCGCAACATGGACTTCCTCACGGTTCATCATCTTTGCCGGGATCGCGACCGGATGATAGAAGAGATGCCGGATTGGGTCGTTGCGCGGGCCCTTCGGTATCTGCCTTTGCACAACGGTGGACGGAACAGGTTTGTGACTTATGGAGCGCTATGGTTTTACTGGCTGATCAGTTTGTTGCGCCGGGAGCGCCCGCGACACGAGGCGCTTTTCCCCGAGCGGGCCCTTCTTAAAGACAATGTGGTCGACGGCTCCTTTACTTTTGAAGAAGCCGTGCTTGTGGATTCGGACGCCCGTTTTGTCCTGAAGTGGATTACCCCGTTCCTGAAGACCGATTGCATCGCGTTGAATTACTGCGAGCCGCACGGTGAGTATCACCCTCGTGATCGCTGCTGGCATTTGGATATCGAAGATAAATTCTCGGGAAAGACCTATCCCGTGCAAACCAGGATGATCGTCAATTGCACCGGTGTGTGGACGGATGAGGTCAATCATCGATTCGGCATCCAATCCCCGGTGCGCCATGCCCTGAGCAAAGGCGCTTTTCTAATCATCAACCGTTCGCCTCTGCACGAAACGCTGCTCGTGTTCGATCTTGGCGAACATGGAGATGTCATCAACCTGATTCCGTGGGGCCCGGTTGCTCTCTGGGGACCGACAGAGACGGCCGTGGATAGCATCGAAGAGGGCTTCGATGTGACGGCCGCCGACGTCAATTTTCTCTTGGAGCATTACCATAAGCGTTTCTCCCATACCTTGAAAAAAGAGGACGTCGTTTCTTTTCGTTGCGGCATTCGGCCTCTTGCGGTGCCCCGCGGATACCGCAATGACCGGTATCCGTTGGATCTTTCCAGGAAACAGCAGGTCGTGCCCGACGCGGTAAGACCCTGGATTTCCTGCTATGGGGGAAAGATCACCGGTTGCCTGACCATGGCGCAAAAGGTGGCGAACGCCGCATCAAGGCGGCTGCCGGCACCGGAAAGAATACGCATCGCGCAGCAGACGGAATTAGAATGGTTTCAATTTGAGGGAATGGAGGAGTGGATTCCCTCGCCGGCGTATTGCCGGGATTATGAATTTTGCTGCACCCTGGATGATTATCTGAGGAGACGCACCAACATCAGTCAATGGATTCCTCAGGATGGTCTGGGGTTGCATCAAGAGAATCGCCCCCTTTTAGAAAGGATAGCCGCGGAGATCAACGGCGGAAACCTCTCCGCAGCTGAAGAAGAAGTCGCTCGGTATGCCGCAAATGTCGGGCGGAGGCGCGAGAGAGCATTGTCCACAATATAATTGACGAAGGAGGGTCTTGGCATGGTTGTTTTGAAGCGGGAAATCCCGGCCATCCTTGGCGGGAATAAGGCAGTCACCCTGGAACAGAAAGAAGCCAATCGCTGGCCCGTCATCACTTCCGAGGATGAGCAGGCCGTCTTGAATATCCTGCGTGACGGGGATATCTCGACTCATCCCGTGATCCGGGAGCTTGAAGCGGATTATCGTGCCTTCACCGGCATGCCCTATGCGTTGGCGCACTGCAACGGAACGGCGGCGCTTTTGGCCGCTTTCTTTGCGCTTGATCTCCAGGCCGGCGACGAGGTCCTGGTTCCGTCTGCCACCTTCTGGGCGTCCGTGCTGCCCATGGTGTGGCTGGGCATCGTCCCGGTCTTTTGCGAAAGCGAAGACGAGCGGCTCGGGTTGGATCCACGGGATATGGAAAAAAAGATCACGCCGAGGACGCGCGCCGTGGTGGTTGTGCATCTCTGGGGAATGCCTTCCAAGATGACGGAGATTCTGGATGTCTGTGAGAGGCATCATTTGAAAATTATCGAGGACGCCTCACACGCGCAGGGCGCGTGGTGGCGCGGCAGGATGTGCGGTACGCTTGGCGATGTTGCGGTATTCAGCCTGCAAGGCGGCAAACTGGCGCCGGCGGGCGAAGGGGGCATGTTTTTATGCCGCGACTAT
>JAGVTI010000257.1 GCA_019136935.1 Deltaproteobacteria bacterium | reverse complement strand
GATGGTACTGCCGTTCTTCCGGGCCACCCTGACCATGATGGGACGAAACAGCGTAATGGCGTGGCCGACCGCGCTTTGCTCCACCTCGGGAGCGACAACCAGGCAATCTGCATCCTGGGACAGTTCCCGGTACAGGGTATTCAAGCCCCTGGCATAAATGCCGTCATCGTTGGTCAACAGGTAACGTTTCCCCATGTTCGGACTCCTTATCACGGCCCTGGGCGAAGGCAGGTTAAACTTTTTCTCAAGGCTCGATGATCTGTATGAATTCGCCGTCCCGCACCGTCACCAGGAAATGTTGACTGTCCATGATGCGGAGGGGAGCGACCGTTACGACACCCCTTACGCCATGATAGGCGTTCATTCCGGCCAGATCGAGTCTCAGGCGTTCCCGCGTCGGGTTCTTCCCGGCTTCGATGATTTGCAGGGTCATGGCCATGGCATCGTAAATGTACGCGTCCAGAGAATCCGCTTCCCGGTCGCAGACTTCATAAAAACGATCGGCGAACTCGGCACTTTCCGGAATCGCACCGTTCGCGAAAAACCCGTCGACGAAAATCGCCCCTTCGAAGCGTTCCCGATTCGCCGCAACCGTCTCGGGCATGTTCCAACCGCTATCGCCCAGGAGCTGAAAACCGTCGGCACGGTAAAACACGAGCTGCGACACAATCCGGGAAACCTGGACAGCGGAATCGGGAATAAAAAGCGCGTCGAAGGGAATCTTTCGCGGGGCTTTATCCGTACCGGCGGAACGCTCCGCATCCGTTATCCGGCCGGTCAGCCTTTCAACCTCGACTGCGAAGTCCGCTTTATCCGCCGGGTAGGCGACAAACCGGCTCACTCTTCCGCCTCTTCCGGCCATCTCGTCCCGGAAAAATCCCGCTGCATCCCGTCCGGCCGGCACATCGGGATACAGCACGGCGGCTTCCCCGGCTGCCCGTTGGCCCAGCGCATAGCCGACCAGATGACGTATCTGGTTTCGCGTACTGGGCAAAGCGTTAAAAATGTATCGGCCGACACCCGTAACATCCTGGTTTCGGGTCAGGGTGATCAGGGATATGCCCCTTTTCTCGGCCTCTTCCGCCGCCGCATAAGATTCTTCGCTGGAAACGGGCCCCAGAACAGCGAGGACCCGATGGCGGTCGGCCAACTCCGACAGGGCCCGCCGCGCCTTCTCCGGCTTCATCTGAGAATCCTCCAGATAGAGTTCAACCGAGGTCTCCCGCCCCTCATCGAAGAACCCCCCGGCCAGGAGAAGACTGTCGAGAATTCTGTCTCCGAATTTTTCGTAGGAACCGGAAAGGGGCAGGATGGCTCCCAAAGCCGCGTGCGCTTCGTTTTTCTCGCCCTGGTGTAAAACCGCCTCCATGGCAACACCGCCGTACGGCATAAACAGCAGGAGCCCTCCCGCCGCGAAAAACACGGTGATGCATCTGATCAGTGATTCCAGGTATGACATGGGCGGATCTCAGGTCCAGCGGTTACAAAAATACGACCCCAAACTCTTCTTTCTTTATTCCATAAGATGAAAATACCCGGAAGTCAATGGGATGATTTCCGGGTATTGGAAGTTCTTTGGTTCGAATTTACTTTACATCTTCGAAATCGGCATCGACGACATCGTCTTCTTTCCGGCCCTCGCCTTCCTGCGCACCCTTTCCGGCACCGCCCTGAAATTCGGGACCTCCGGACTGCTGTTGCTGGGCCGTCTTCGCGTACATGGCCTCGGCAAGCTTATGGGATGCACTGGTCAGTTCTTCCTGCGCCTGCGTAATGGCCTGCAGATCATCTCCCTCGATGGCCTTTTTCAGCTTTTCGATCGCCTCTTCGATTCTCGCCCTTTCCGAAGCGTCGATCTTGTCGCCGAACTCCTTGACGTTTTTCTCCACACTGTAAACAAACGAATCGGCGTGGTTCCGTGCCTCGATCAGCTCTTTTCTCTTCTTGTCTTCCTCCGAATGCGCTTCCGCTTCCTTCACGAGATTATCGATCTCGGATTCGCTCAAACCGCTCGAAGCGGTGATCTTGATACTCTGCTCCTTTCCTGTACCGAGGTCCTTGGCCGACACGTGGACAATGCCGTTGGCGTCGATATCGAAGGTCACCTCGATCTGAGGAAGGCCTCTCGGCGCCGGAGGGAGACCGACCAGTTCGAAACGCCCCAGCGTCCGGTTGTCCTGGGCCATGGAACGCTCTCCCTGGAGGACATGGATGCTGACGGCGGGCTGGTTGTCCGCCGCAGTCGAGAAAATCTGGCTTTTCCGTGTCGGGATCGTCGTATTCTTCTCGATCAGCTTCGTCATGACACCACCCAACGTCTCGATACCCAGCGAAAGGGGCGTGACATCCAGCAGGAGCACGTCTTTCACCTCGCCTTTCAGAACCCCGCCCTGAATGGCCGCACCGACGGCTACGACTTCGTCGGGGTTGACGCCCTTGTTCGGCTCCTTGTCGAAAATCTCCTTCACCTTCTGCTGCACCCTGGGCATTCTCGTCATACCGCCGACCAGGATCACCTCGTCGATCTCCTTCGCCGACAGATTGGCGTCCTTCAGGGCCGTCCGGCACGGAGGTTCCAGCTTGTCGATCAGATCGGACACCAGCGCCTCGAGCTTCGCCCGGGTCAGCTTGATGTTCATATGCTTGGGACCGGACGCATCGGCGGTAATGAAGGGCAGGTTGATATCCGTCTCCAGGGAGGTGGACAGTTCCATCTTCGCCTTTTCCGCCGCCTCTTTCAACCGCTGCAGGGCCATTTTATCCCCGCGGATATCGATGCCCTGGTCTTTTTTGAACTCCGTCGCCAGGTAATCGATCAGGATCTGATCGAAATCCTCGCCGCCCAGGTGGGTGTCACCGTTGGTCGATTTGACCTCGAAGACGCCATCCCCGATTTCCAGAATGGAAATATCGAAGGTTCCTCCTCCCAGGTCGAACACG
The DNA here is from genome assembly GCA_019136935.1 of Deltaproteobacteria bacterium. Lineage (GTDB taxonomy): Bacteria > Desulfobacterota > Syntrophia > Syntrophales > JAAYKM01 > JAAYKM01. The sequence goes on along the minus strand of JAGVTI010000257.1, from coordinate 737 downwards.
GCGATTTTTTCGTCCTTTTTCTTGTCCAATCCGTAGGCAATAGCCGCCGCCGTCGGTTCATTGATGATCCGCAGGACGTTCAAGCCCGCTATCTTTCCCGCGTCCTTGGTCGCCTGACGTTGCGAGTCGTTAAAATAGGCCGGTACGGTAACGACGACATCCTGGATCTTTTCGCCAAGATAATCTTCAGCCGTCTGTCTCATCTTCGTCAAAATCATCGAAGAGATCTCGGCCGGGCTGTAATTCCGCCCCCTGACCGTAATCTGGGCGTCACCGTTACCCGCCTCCGTAATTTTATAGGGCGTAATCGGAATATCATGCTGAACCTCTTTCGAGGTGTACTTTCTCCCAATCAATCTCTTGATCGCGTAAACCGTATTTTCCGAGTTGGTGACGGCCTGACGTTTCGCCACCTGCCCCACGAGTCTTTCCCCACTGTCGGTAAAGGCCACCATGGAAGGTGTCGTCCGGTTTCCTTCCTGATTCGCTATCACAACGGGATCGCCGCTTTCCATCACGGCAACACACGAATTCGTTGTTCCCAGGTCTATTCCGATAATCTTTGCCATTGCTGTTTTCCCTCCTTAATCTCCTCTCCCGGATTATTTGAGCATTTCGTTTATTCTGATATTTTTTTATTTCTTGCAGACGCAAACCTTCGCCGGCCGGATCAACCTTCCGTTCAGAATGTACCCTTTTTCCAGCTGGGTCACGACCTGGTTGGCTTCATGTTCCGG
>JAGVTI010000286.1 GCA_019136935.1 Deltaproteobacteria bacterium | reverse complement strand
ATAATCACCTGGTACTGGTAGTAATGCTGCAGACGGTTGGGATTTTCGCCATAGCGGCCGTCGGTTGGCCGTCGGGAAGGCTCCACGTATGCCACGTTCCAGGGTTCGGGACCCAGCGCCCTGAGAAATGTGGCGGGATTGAACGTTCCCGCGCCCACCTCCAGGTCATACGGCTGCTGGATGATGCAGCCTTGATCGGCCCAGTATCGTTCAAGAGCGAATATCAGTTCCTGAAATGTCACGATTTCCTCCTTTGGGTTTCGCTGACAATAATTTTTTCAAACGGTGTTCTTTACGGGGACGCACCGCGACTGGGCGGTACGTAGCACGATGAATTTATGGTGTCAATATGAGAAATACCCTTTATAAACAAGTCGATACATTCTAAATACCCATTCTTTTCACTTCATTCAAAACATTCAAGGATTTCAGTTCCTTTCCGAGCAGATACCGGATGAAGCCGGAAAGGAGACGGTGACACTCCCGGGCGCATTGGTCGGTCATCGAAATGCGGTTCAGAAAGGCCGGATCCGAATCTTTTCCCAGCAGCAGGGTTTTAACCGATCCGACCGAAACCGGGATGCCGTCGGTGGAACCCAGGCGATCGGCGCAGAAGGGGCAGCGGAGACCTCCCGTGGAAGGGCTGAAGAAATAGGGACTGCTTGCCTGGAGCGGCTTGCTGCAGCTCGTGCAGCGGTCGAGGACCGGTTCGTATCCCGCCAGGCGGAGGAAGCGCAATTCGAAGAACCGGACCATGTTTTCGGCGTATTTTTCTTTTTCCAAAAGCAGCAGGAAATCGCGGATCAGGTGAAATATTTCCGGATTTCTTTTTCCCTCAAGGAGAAACTGGTCGACCAGATCCATGAAATAGGCGGCGGTCAGGGTCTTCGCCAGGTTTTCCCGGATGCAGGGATAATGATCGACGATCGCGGCCTCCTCGATAAAGGCCATCTTGGCGCTTTTTTTCTTCGAGAAGACGACGGCAAGACATGTAAACGGTTCCAGTGCGTTGGCGAATCTTTTCCGGCTTTTGCGCGCTCCCTTGGCGATGCCCGTCAATTTGCCGAAATCCTCGGTAAGGAAGCTGACGATCCTGTCCGATTCGGCATAGTCGATCAAGCGAAGCACAATGCCGCGTGTCTTGATGTGGACGGAAGCGATCATAAACGGCCGTCGGGAAGACCGTTGTATTTGATTTCCCCGGAAACCAGGGTCATCACCGCCTTGCCGTGCATATCCCAGCCGTCGTAAGGGCAGTTTTTGCTGCGGGAGCGGAATCCCTTTACATCGACTTTCCAGGAGCATTCGGGATCGATGACGGTCACGTCGGCTGCCGCTCCCGGAACCAGGGTGCCGAAGGGAACCCGGAGAATCCGGGCCGGATTTGTGCTCATTTTTCCGATCAGCTGCGCCATGGTGAGCACACCTTCGCCGACCAGGCGGAGTGACAACGACAGGGACGTTTCCAGGCCGATCATCCCCGACAGGGCATATGCAAATTCGAGTGCCTTTTCTGTGACGGCATGGGGAGCGTGATCGCTGGCGATGACGTCGATGGTGCCGTCTTTGAGTCCATCCCTGACGGCGAGAACGTCCTCAGGGGAACGGAGAGGGGGATTCACTTTCAAGTGGGTGTCGAACTCTTTCAGAGACTCGTCGGAAAGGGTGAAATAATGGGGAGCCGTTTCCGCCGTGACCCGGATTCCCTTTTCTTTCGCATGGCGGATCAGTTCGACCGATCCCTTCGTGCTCACATGAGCGATATGCACGGCCGTGTCGGTGTAGCCGGCGAGCAGAATGTCCCGTGAAATCATCGTCTCTTCCGCGATGGCGGGAATTCCGGGCATGCCGAGTTCCGTCGAGGTCACCCCCTCGTTCATCAGGCCGCCGTCCGACAGGTCCGTGTCTTCGCAGTGGGAGATGACCGGCAGATCCAGGGAGTCCGCGTATTCGAGGGCCATCCGCATCAGATGGCTGTTCATGACCGGCTTGCCGTCGTCCGACAAGGCAACCGCCCCCGCGCTCTTCATGTCACCGAATTCCGCCAGGGCCGTTCCCTTCAAACCGGTCGAGATGGCGCCCACCGGATGTACCCGGACGAAACCGCAATTTTTCGCCTTCCGGACGATATATTCGGTGACCGCACGGTTGTCATTGCACGGCTGGGTGTTCGCCATGCAGGCCACCGCCGTAAAACCGCCCGCGGCGGCGGCGGCGGAACCCGATTCGATGGTTTCCTTGTATTCGAATCCGGGATCTCTCAAGTGGGTATGCATATCGATCAGGCCCGGCACGATGATCATACCCTTCAGATCGACAATGACGCAATGTGGATCGTTTCCCCCCCCTTCACCGGACCTTAATCCTTCCTGGATTTTCGAAATCCTGCCGTCCACGATAAGAACGTCCGCCGGCCGGTCCAGGTCTTGGGACGGATCGATCACCCGGCCTCCCGCCAATAGGATTTTCACAGTGTTCCTCCTGTAAGAAGGTATAGAAGGGCCATTCTCAGTGCGACGCCGTAGGTCACCTGCTGGAGAATGACCGAATTCACTCCGTCCGCCACATCCGGCGCGATTTCGACTCCCCTGTTCAAGGGGCCCGGATGCATGACCAGGACGTCCGGCTTGGCAAGCCCGATCCGGTCCTGATTCAAACAGTAATAGGTGGAATATTCTCGTAATGAGGGGAAAATATTCAGACTTTCCCGCTCCATCTGAATCCTGAGCATCATGACCACATCGGCATCGCGTATCGCTTCGCCCATATCGGTATGGACGGTGACCCCGAACCGGTTCAAAAACGGGGGAAGCATTGTCGCCGGTCCTGCAACATGGACGTCGGCCCCCATTTTGGTCATCCCGAAAATGTTGGAACGGGCGACACGGCTGTGTGCAATATCCCCGACAATGGCGATCTTCAATCCGGCGAAGGAGCCCTTGCGCAGGCGTATCGTCATCATGTCCAAAAGCGCCTGCGTCGGATGTTCGTGGGCGCCGTCCCCGGCGTTGATAATCGATTGCCTGATCAGTTTTGCGATCATGTGCGGTGCGCCTGCCGCGCTGTGCCGGATCACCACGATATCCGGATTCATCGCTTCCAGGTTTCGAGCCGTGTCGATCAACGTTTCCCCCTTGACGAGACTGCTGGAAGAGGCCGTGATATTGATGGTGTCGGCGCTCAGCCGCTTTCCGGCGATTTCAAAGGAAGTTCTCGTTCTGGTACTGGCCTCGATGAAAAAATTGATGATGGTTTTTCCACGCAAGGTCGGTACTTTTTTGATATCTCTCGTTGAAATCTCAACGAAGGAATCGGCCGTATCCAGGATGAAGTTGATTTCATCCGGAGACAGTTCCCTGATCCCCAAAATATCCTTTCTTTCCCATTTCATTTTTACATCCTCGATGAATTTCCTGTTGAGGAATTGATTCTATCAGTCCTGATTCTCTTCAATCACCACTTCGTCTTGTTGGTCGTTTTCTTTCAGGTGTACGGAAACGGCCTCCCAAAAGGAGGAAGGGAGAACTTTGCCGACGAAATCGGCCCGGATGGGAAGTTCCCGATGCCCCCGGTCAATCAGGACGGCCAGTTGGATACGCTTCGGCCTGCCCAAATCGATCAGGGCGTCCATGGCGGCCCGGATGGTTCTCCCGGTAAACAGGACGTCGTCGACCAGAAC
>JAGVTI010000218.1 GCA_019136935.1 Deltaproteobacteria bacterium | reverse complement strand
TCATGCTGACGGGCACCCTGACACTTTTCCTAACTTTCACGCACGGGCGGTTCCTAGAAATATCCCTGTTTCTCCAGGCCGCGATGGGGTTCGGATTCTTTCCCGTAGGCCTGGTCACCATATCGAGAATATTCCCGGAAGAGCAGCGCAGCCAGGCGACGGGCTACATCATCACCCTGGGAGTCGTTTTCGGCCTGGGAATTATTCCGTACCTTCTCGGCATAGCCGGGGATTCCCCCGGTTTCCGATACGGGATCGCCGCCCTCGGCATCCTCGCCATCCTGTCGGGCGGCCTGGTATATCAAATCAGGGAAATTGAATAAGGAGCGGTCAAACGCCGATGTCCAGGATCATCTTCAGCAATTCCCCTTCGGCCTCGCCATGGACCCGGAAACCGCAATGTTCGAAGAGTTCGCGTATATGCGTGTTCTCGCGCAGGATGAAGGCTTCGAACGTCCGGACACCGGCCTCACGGGCAATATTCGCGAGATGCTTCAGCAGGACCGTCCCGATTCCCAGCGCCTGGTACCGGTCCACGACAACAAGGGCGAATTCCGCCACGGGGGCGGCCGGCTCCTGGTTGATCAGAATGTAGCGGGCAACGCCGACGATTCTTTCCGGTTCCAGTTCCGGAAGGGTCGCCACAAGAGACACGTGATGGACGAAATCCACTTCGGTGAGGTAAGCCAGTTCGGCCTCCGTCAGGCCTCTTTTGTAAACGAGAAATCGGGAATGCACCGAGTCCCCGCTCAGCTGGCGGAACGCGCCCGCCAAAGCGGCCTTGTCATCAGGCCGTATGCTTCTTATCTGCAGCAGGAAGCCGCCCGGCAGACGGAGTGTCTTTTGATAGTTCCGCGCACTCTCCGGGACCATGGGCGGCGGTGGATCCGTGTGTCCGGCCATAAGGCTGACGACGCTCCCGACGGGGGAAAATGATGGAGGCGGGGCGCATCGCGGCAACCCGCCCCTGGACAACCTTGAAGGCTAGAACACGATCGTATCCGTGTGGGAAAAACCCTTGGTATAATCAAGAAAATATCCCGTTGCCGGTTCGATCCTGACAAAGATCAAATCCGGGTTCGGCGGAAAATCGGCTACGAAGGGGAATTTCGCCATATAAAACCGTTCAGCCTGTTCGATCGAATCGGGATCGGAAAGGATGGTCGCAACCCCTTCGATCTTCACTCCCTGAATCGTCATCCAATCCCGGTAATCCTCATCCACCGTATAGGCCACATGGGGGTTTTTACGGATATGCTCGATCTTTTTCGAACCGCCGAACGTGGCAAAATAGACGATGGCGCCGTTCGACGCGTACTCAAGCGTACGGACCGCGGGCATGCCTTCGGGTGAAACCGTGGCCAGCGTCATGATATTGTGTGAACTCAGATAATCGGCAATTCGCCTCTTCATTTCCAGCGCATCCATGTCTCTTCCTCCTGCTGTTGAATCGTTCAATCAGTTTGACCGGTCCACGATATCCCCGCATGATCCGCCAAATCTCTCCTTCTTTTCTTTCCGTATCCGGTTCCGGCTGCACCTCCGGACCGGCATCACCCTGAGAGAGAAAAATAGCAGCGGGACAACGCGTTGTCAACAAACATAAATATCCGGTTTTGATGCCCTTGCGGAAAGTCAGAAAGCCCCTCCCGCAGGGAACTGTCGTGTCATGTCCCAAACCACCATCGATGATGTCATGCCGGCGCAGGCCGGTACCAATCGCTTTCTGACAATACGGGATTCCGTGCCGCCTTCCCCTTGCACGGAATGGCAAACATAATCATGCCACAGTCTCCTGGAGCATCCGCCGTTGTTCCATTTTTTTATAAGAGGTTCTCTTGACATAATGCGGACCATTTCCTATACTCCTTTTTCGAAGCAGGCAGCTTTATCTCCCTTTAAAAGATCATCGGAACAGCAAGCAGATACAGGAAACCACATTTGAGTAACCATCACAGGAGGTTCCCTAAGGCATGCAGAAACGGATCAACGAGCTCCTGTCCCGGGGCGAAACATTCTGTCTGGCAACGGTCATTGAATCCCCCCTGGCCGCCCTGCCCTCCGGATCAAAAACCATCATTTTGAGAAACGGCGAGATGGAAGGGCCTCTTGCGGAAACGGATTGGAAAGAAGAGATCCGTTCCCAGGCGTTCCTGGCCTTCAGGGACAGGAAAAAGAAGCTGCTTGAGTACCATGGGGGGATGAAAATCTTTTTCGACATCCTCATGTCCGACATCAAGCTCCTGATCTGCGGAGCGGGTCATATCGCCGTACCCCTGGCCCGGTTCGCCCGTGACGTGGGTTTTTATGTCATCGTCGTCGACGATCGTCCCGATTTCGCCCACCCGTCGAGATTCCCGGAATGCGAAGTCATCGCCGAGGATTTTATCCCGGCCCTTCGCCGGATCCCCGTCAGTTCCACCACATTCTGCGTCGTCATCACCCGGGGCCATGAACATGACGCAGAGTGCCTTCAGGAAATCCTCGGCAAAAAAAGCGATGCCGCCTATGTCGGTTTGATCGGCAGTTCCAGGCGGGTACGTTTCGTTGTCGAGATGCTTTCCAGGCAGGGAATCCGCAAAGACCGCCTCGACAATCTATTCACACCCATCGGCCTGCCCATCGGGGCTGAATCTCCCGAAGAAATCGCCGTTTCCATCCTGGGCGAAATGGTTTGCGTACGGAAAAAAGGACCGGAGCAGGCGCGGCTGCTCCGCCGGGCCGTAGGAGTGGGATTATGACCGATCGAGAAATTTTCGAGAAACTGGAAGAAGTGAGGGAAAAGGGGACGCCCGTTTGCCTGGCCACAATCATTGAAACCATGGGATCGACCCCCCGGGAAGTGGGAGCCAAGATGCTCATCTTCACCGACGGTTCGACATTCGGTTCCATCGGAGGCGGCTGCGGGGAAAACCAGGTCCGGAGCGCCGCCTTCCGCTGCCTCCTGACGGAGAAAAAAACGGAAGTCATCGAAGTCGATCTGACGGACGATCTCGGCACCAAGGGCGGCGATGTCTGCGGCGGAAGGATGAAGATTTTCGTCGAACCTCATCTTTGACGAATCCGCGAGAAGCCCGGTTTTGTCATTCTGAAGAACCTCTGCGGGGGAAAACCCGGCCAGCGCTGCCCAGGACATGCGTGATTTTGTGCCTGTAGAGCGCAACCAGGGCATCCCGTCCCGGTCCCAGGTATTTTCTCGGATCGAACTCTTCGGGTTTTTCAAAAAGCACTCTTCGGATCGCCGCCGTCAACGCCAGGCGCCCGTCCGAATCGATGTTGATCTTGCAGACGGCGGATTGCGCCGCCCGGCGCAGCTGTTCTTCGGGAACGCCCGCCGTGTCTTCCAGTTTCCCCCCGTAACGGTTGATTTCGGCGACAATCTCCTGCGGAATCGAAGACGCCCCGTGCAGCACAATGGGAAAATCCGGGATTTTTCGCTCGATTTCTTCCAGGATGTCGAACCGGAGCGGCGGGATTTTCTCCCCTTTCCCGACTTTGAACTTGTACGCTCCGTGCGAGGTACCGATGGATATGGCCAGGGAATCGACACCGGTCCGGCCGACGAAGTCCTCCACCTCTTCGGAACGGGTGTAATGGCTGCGGGCTGCGGCCACCTCGTCCTCGATGCCCCCCAACACCCCCAGGTCTCCCTCGACCGTCACGTCGTGTTCGTGTGCATAGGCAACCACCTGCCTGGTCAGTTGAACGTTGTCTTCGTAGGCAAGGCCGCTCCCGTCGATCATGACGGAAGAGA
>JAGVTI010000107.1 GCA_019136935.1 Deltaproteobacteria bacterium | reverse complement strand
TTGACATTGGTGAGCCGCTTAACCGGCTCGTAGAGCATCAGAAGCGCCGCGAGGAACGAAAAGAAGTTGCCCGGCGTGGACGTTCCCTGAATGACCTGGTATCCGCCGTAAAAAACGATTACGGCAATACCTGCTCCGGCAAGGGATTCCATGACCGGACTGGTCAGAGTCTTGATCGTCACGTTTTTCATGATCAGGCGGAAAAGACGCTCGTTTTCCTTGCTGAATCGTGCCGTCTCATAGGCTTCCATGCCGAAGGCCTTCACGATCCGGCTGCCGGAAATCGTTTCCTGGAGCAGAGCCGTGAGGCTGCCCATGGTGATCTGCGTCTTCGTCGAAGTCTTCCGGATTTTTCTGCCGATTTTGACAATCGGGTAAATCGCCAGGGGAAAGATGGTCATGGCAATCAAACCCAGCTTCCAGTCGCGGTAAAAAACAACGCCGACCAGGCCGATCAGCGTGAAGGTATCCTTGAAAATGCTGGTCAGAGCCTCCGATACCGTTCCCTGAACGAGGGCGACATCATTGAGCACCCGGGATATCAGGGTACCCGTGGGATTCTTCGTGAAGAAGGAAAGGGATTGGGCCTGGATGCTCTGGTAGAGCTTGTTTCTAAGGTCGGCAACGATCCGGTTGCCGATATAGCTCATCAGGACGTGCTGGCCGTAGTTGGCCGCTCCCTTGAGAAAATAGACGATGATTACGGCAATCGGAATCCAGTAAAGGCTCGTTTCCTTCCGGTTGATAAAGATGTCATCCAAGGCCGGTTTGATCAGAAACGCCGCCGCCGATGTGGCGGCTCCGACGAGAACCATACAGAACACGGCCAGCAGAAACCTCGGAATCTGCTTTTTTGCCAATCGTAAAAGTCGTTTATAGATATCCACCTTCGATTCCTATCCTAACATGTCACAGGCCAGCCGGGCCGCCCTCCGGGCTGCCCCCGGGTTACCGAGACGCGCCCTGATTTCCGACAGCTCCCTTATCATCGTGTCCCGGACGTTTTGATCGACCAGGATTCGCGTCACTTCATCCGCCACGCGCTCCGCCGTAAAATCCTGCTGGATCAGCTCGGGAACGACGGTTCGCCCGGCAACGATATTCGCAAGGCCGATATGCTTCACCCTGACCACCCGTTTCCCCAGGAAAAATGTCAGGGGAGAAACCTTATAAACGATTACCATCGGTTTTACAAGGAGAGCGGTCTCCAGGGTGGCTGTACCGGAAGCCACGATCGCGGCATCGGCAGCGGACAGGACCTCGTGGGTCCGGCCGGCGACCAGGCGAATCGGCACACCGGAGGACACGGCGATCCCCTCGATCCACTCCGGGGACAGGGTATACGCCATGGGGAGTACGAACTGTATGCCGGAACCAAATCGGGCCGTCAGGATCTTCGCCGCACCGACCATCCCCGGCAAAAGCGCACGCACTTCGCTTTCCCGGCTGCCCGGCAGGAGTGCGACGGTCCTCTTTTCCTCCGCCAGTCCCAGGTCGCACCTGATTTCATCTGCCGTCCCGGCTATTTCGATTTCGTCGAGGAGAGGATGACCAACGAAGGTCGCCCGGACACCGGCCTCCCGGAAAATTTCCTCTTCGAAGGGGAAAATCAGGGCCATCCGGTCCACAACACGGCGAATCGTTTTGATCCGTCCCTTCCGCCAGGCCCAGACTTTCGGACTGATATAATAAAAAACCTTGACGCCTTTTTTCTTCGCCGCCTTCGCCAGCGAAAGGTTGAAGCCGGGATAATCGATCAGGATAACCAGATCGGGGCGCTCGGTTTCCAAGCTTCTCTTCAGCTTATTCATCACCCCCAGGATGAATTTCAACCGGAAAAAAACCTCGACCAGACCCATCACCGCCAGATCCGAAGAATCCGCAAGCAGCCGGACCCCTTCCCGGCTCATTTTCTCCCCGCCGACACCGTAAAAGGACAGCGAAGGGTCCATCTCTTTCATGGCCCGCACCAGGTAAGCCCCATGGAGATCACCGGAAGCTTCCCCCGCTACAATCATGATCCGGTAACGTCCCCGTGTCTCCCCTGTCTGCGGGAAACCTGCACCGGATTCAGGAGGCATGGATGAACTCTTCTTCGATGGAATCAATCGGAAAACGGAATTTCGAACAGGGTGCCTGAATCATGTTTTCATCACGCGAAAGAATTTCCGGCACCGTCCGGTCAGCCATTTCTAACGGCATATCCCCCGCGTTGATCCCTCGATGAATTCGAGGAACTGACGGACCTCGGGACAATCGGGCACCTCGCCTTTCACCTTTCGGATGGCGTCCTTTTTTAAAAGGGACATGCGAAACATGATCCGGTAGGCCTGCTTCAGCGCCGAGATCGTTTCTTCCCCGAACCCCCTGCGCCTCAATCCGATCTGGTTCAGGCCGTAGAGTTTCGCATGGTTTCCCGAAGCCATCGTAAAGGGCGGCACATCCTTGTTGACCGCCGAAGCCCCGCCGATAATGCAGTGGGCGCCGATCCGGGTAAACTGGTGAATCCCCGTCAGGCCGCCGACGATGGCATAGTCATCCACATGGATATGACCCGCCAGATTGGCCGAGTTGGCTAAAACGATACGATTGCCGAGTTTACAGTTGTGGGCTACATGGGAATACGCCATCAGCAGGTTGTAATCACCGATGATCGTCACGCCGATATCCGAAACCGTTCCACGATTGATGGTCGCGAATTCCCGAATCGTGTTGAAATTGCCGATGACGACTTTTGTCTTTTCTCCCCGGTACTTCAAATCCTGGGGATCGCCCCCGATGGAGGCGAACTGATCGATCTTGCAGGACTCCCCGATGTCGGTCAAACGTTCGATGACGACATGGGGACCGATCACCGTATTCTTGCCGATTCGAACTTCAGGACCGATGACGGAATAGGGTCCTACGGTAACGCCTTCATCCAGTTGAGCTTCCGGAGAAATAATCGCGGTCGGATGTATGTTCATTCAATTCTGTTTCCTTTTACTTTTTTTCCAGTTCTTCTATTTTCTTCTGCATCTCCTGCAGGGTTTTACGCATGTCCGGCAGCCTCGTCAGGGAGGCCATGACCCGCAGCCAGTCCCGGTGCGGCATATGGGGGCTTCCCGAAACAACCTGCCCGGCCGGAACATCTTCGTGTACGCCGGACTGGGCGCCGACCATGGCATGGTCACCCAGGTGTATGTGACCGACCAGGCCGGTCTGTCCTCCCAGAATAACCCCGCTCCCCAGTTTCGTACTCCCCGAAATGCCCGTCTGGGCGGCGATGACGGAGTACTCGCCGACGACCACGTTATGGGCGATCTGAACCAGGTTGTCGATCTTGGCCCCTTTTCGGATCCAGGTCTGCCCCAGGGTTCCCCGATCGACCGTCGTGTTCGCACCGATTTCGACATCGTCGTCGATCCGGACATAACCCACCTGGGGTATCTTGTCGTTACCGACGCCGGGCCTTGCGAAACCGAACCCGTCGCTGCCGATAACCACCATAGACACCGGGATGAAGAACGACGCCCCGGTCGATCTTCGCCCCCCGGCAAACCGTGACATGGTGAAAAACCGTCGCTTCCTCCGAAATATCCGCTCCCTCTTCGATATGGGCCTGACCGGAAATTCCGGCGGGATACGTTTCCTTCGGGTAAAACACAGCGAGCAGCGTCCCCAGGCAGACATAGGGATCCTCGACCACGATGAGATTCTTCCCCGCCGCTTCCGTGCCCGGCGAAACCAGGATGGCCGAAGCCGCCGTATCGTCCAGCCATTCCCGGTATTTTGGATTGGCCAGAAACGTGAGATCTCCCTCTTTTGCCTCGTCGATGGGCCGGATATGCTCGATCAGAACATCCCCATCCCCGACAACCGCGCCACCCACAAAGGCGGCAATATCCTTGATAGATTTTTTCACAATGGAATACCGTTCGAATATAGATTGGTCACACTATCTCCTGATGACCCCGTAAAAAATCAAAAAAACGCCTCCCGTCACCCTGAACCCTTCGCAGCCCTCAGGGACAAGCTCCGCAAAAGATCATGATATGATAAGAGATTCTTCGCCGCCGGCGTTTCTTGGAATGACCCAAACGGACTTTTTATGGAAGCATCATTTCTTACCCGGTTTAAAGGTTCTGTTGAATTCATCGAGAACCCTGTTCGTGAGATCGTTCGCCTTGTTCCAGTGAGCGACCGGGAACGTGGAAATATCGATGATCATGGTGTACTTTTCTTTTTCTCCGATCGATTTGATGATTCTCAGAATCTCCGGATAGAATTCTTTGGCGATCTCCTGCTGTTTTCCCTGGAGTTCCTCATTGGAATCCTTGACCAGGATCTGATAATCGCGCACCTTCTTCTGATAGACCATTTCCTTGTCTTTCAACACGTCGGGCTTCATGAGGGATCCCTGCTTCGTCAGTTCATCCTTCAATTTCTGCAGTTCGGCCTCCTTTTCCTGGATCGCCGCCTTGCTCTTGTCCGCCATCTTCATAAAGGCGTCTATCGACTTTTTCCCCTCCATGGATTCACGCATCACCTGATCCATACTGAAAAACCCGATCTTCTCTTCCGCCTGCACGGGAAATCCTGCCAGC
>JAGVTI010000269.1 GCA_019136935.1 Deltaproteobacteria bacterium | reverse complement strand
TCGGCAAGCCCAATGATCGCGATGAAAGGCTGAATCGGCTTGAACGGGAAATCCTGGATGAAATCAATAAATCGGGCATCGGTCCCCAGGGGTACGGCGGAATCGTGACGGCACTTGCCGTTCATGTTGAGATGATGCCCTGTCATATCGCAAGTCTCCCCGTATCCGTAAATATCCAGTGTCATGTGGCAAGGCATCGCGAGGTACTGCTCTAAGATGGATCCGATGACGGCTCTTCATACCCCTTTGACGGATGAAATCTGTGAATCTCTGCGGTCCGGTGATCGCGTTCTTTTGTCGGGGAAGATCTACACGGCCCGTGATGCGGCTCACCAGAGAATCCTCGATGCAATCGAGGCCGGAAATCCCCTGCCTTTTCCTCCGACGGGGGAGATCATTTTCTACGCGGGTCCCACCCCGGCCAAACCGGGGATGCCGATCGGTTCCATCGGTCCGACGACAAGCGGGCGCATGGATCGGTTTGCACCCAAGCTCCTGGAATTAGGTTTGAAAGGTATGATCGGCAAGGGAAAGCGTGCACCCGAAGTTCGGGAGGCGATTTGCCGTTTCAAGGGGGTTTACTTCGGTGCCGTGGGCGGCATTGCAGCCCTGATGGCCAAATGTGTTCGGAACGCCGAATGGGTCGCCTACGAGGATCTGGGGCCGGAAGGGATCATGCGCCTCGATGTGGTTGATTTGCCCCTGGTCGTCATCAATGACAGTCATGGTGGTGATCTTTACGAAAAGGCGATTTGCCGTTACCGGCAAAGGGGATCTGTCCCCTGATCTGCTCCCGGGTTCTTCGATTGGGCCCTTGTACCGTCCAGCCGTCTTTTATCTCCCCTTTCTCGGGAAGGATTGTGCGAACATCGAACGCGTGTGCGTCTATTGCACTCCCTTTCCGAGTTCAGCCATGTGTTCCCATAAAGAACCCCTTTCAATAATCTTGATTACAAAAAATCACGTTGAATTTTAATGAATTAGCCCGTTTTAGAATCATGTTTCCTAAGAATGGGCTTCTGTCTGAGAGCCATGGTTCTTGTAAAAAATGCGTGGAAGCGAGGATGATGTGTTCTTATTTCGCACATCTATTGCCCTTTCAGGACCAATTCGGTGCCTTTTTACCGAGGGACGGATTTTTTTTATCCTTGCCAAAGAAAATATGATTTTTGTAATTTGCTGAAAATATTAATTTTTCAATAAAGGTTGAATAAATATTCCTGTTTTTTGAGCATCATCCTGAGTGGCGGCATCGAAGTTGCAGTCCAATAAACAAATTCCAAAGCACCCTTCAAAGCAGGGACATGGAGCAGGATCAACGAAGGACGAATAAACAGGTACGAACCTTGTCAGAGTCAGATCATCGCAAAGACGAGGAAAAGGGAGAGTTTCGCTTCTTCATCGGTGAAGAAGATAAATTGAAGACCCGTCTGGATTTGTTTGAAACCGATCAAAAGAGCGGAGATAAGGAGCTTAGTCGCTTTTTCCTCGGCAATGAGAATAATGTAAAAGATCATTCGGATCACAAATAGGTGGATGGTTTTTGTTCCCTCCTTTCCATCCACCACCCCCTAATGACGATCTGGGAGGGGCTTGTTGTTATGATGTCCCTTTCAGTTTTATATATAGGTGGATGGTTTTTTTGTTCTTCTCTTTTACCATCCACCTTTTTTATAGATAAGATCGATACAGGACGGAGTGTCCTGTATCGCCTTATACAGGGTTGGGATAAATTGGATGTGGGGCTCGTCATGTGTCGCCGCGTTTGAGGGGGGAGGGTTGGGGCAATTTCATCGAGCGATCTGCCGTTCGCCGGCAGAGAATTTCATTGACACATTCACTCAATTATAATATTAACCAACGCTTATATCATTAAATTTGATTTTACTCTCATGAAGGGTGAACGAGGGAGACAGGGAATGATTGAGATCAGATGGCATGGCAGAGGAGGTCAGGGGGCGGTCACCTCGGTTGAGTTGCTTGCCCTGGCGGCCATTGACGAAGGGAAGTACGCTCAGGGATTTCCGAGTTTCGGACCAGAAAGGAGAGGCGCTCCCGTTGCGGCATTTAACCGCGTTGATTCCGAAAGGATCCGGATCAGATCGGGCATATATCATCCCGACGTGGTTGTCGTTCTCGATGAAAGCCTGATCGGGTTGGTGAATGTCACGGAGGGGTTGAAACCGGGCGGTAAATTGATCGTGAATACATCCAAGAAGGCTGCCGATGTGATGAAAATCCTTAATTACTCCGGCGCGATTGCCACGGTTGATGCAACGGGGATTGCCTGGAAGGAATTGGGGGTTCCCATTACCAATACGACCATGCTGGGGGCCTTGGTCAAAGTAACGGGTGTCGTCGGTCTGGATGCTTTAGCCGGGCCCGTGGAGCACCGTTTCGGCCGGATTGCGTCGAAAAACATGGCGGCCCTGAAGCGGGCTTTCGACGAAGTAAAGATCAATTGAGACACGTATTCACATTGAGGGATCGATATGGCAAATAAAAGATGGCCGGAAAATTGGCAGGACGTTACTCCGGGATGTATCGTTTCGGAACCCGGGAGCGCGAGTCAGTACCATACGGGTGATTGGCGCGCCCAAAGGCCCATATGGGATAATACGAAATGCATCAAGTGCGGGGTGTGCTACATCTTCTGTCCCGAAGGCTGCATCATCGAGAAGGAGGACGGGTTTTTCGAGGCGGATCTCGATTATTGTAAGGGCTGTGGCATTTGTGCCCACGAGTGCTGGCCCCTTGCCATCAAGATGGTTGAGGAGGGTTAGGTTATGGGAAAACGTAAGGGGATGGAAATAGCGCTTGCAGCGGCAGAGGCGGCCGCCCTCTGCAGGCCTGATGTCATTGCAGCCTATCCGATTACACCCAACACACATATACCGGAACATCTTTCGGACATCGTTGCCGAAGGGAGATTGGATGCGGAGTTCATCTGCGTCGAGTCCGAGCATTCCGCCCTGAGCGCCTGCATGGGTGCCTCCGGTGCCGGGGCGCGGGTTTTCACGGCAACCAGTTCCCAGGGGTTGCTTTACATGGCGGAAATCATGGCCATCGCATCATCGATGCGCTTGCCCGTGGTCATGGCGTTGGGTAACCGGGCCTTGTCCGGGCCGCTCAATATCTGGAACGATCATTCGGACATCATGTCGCAGAGAGATACCGGCTGGATATCGCTTTTTGCATCTCACGGCCAGGAGGTGATCGATATGGTCATCCAGTCTTTCCGGATTGCCGAGGACCGTGATGTCATGCTTCCCATCAATATCAACCTGGACGGATTCCAGCTTACCCATGTCGTTGAGGTGATGGATTTTCCCCTCCAGGAAGAAGTCGACGCCTTTTTGCCGGTCTACAAGCCCTACGCATCGTTACATCCGGATCATCCCTGCTCCATGGGCACGCTCGGCCTGCCGGAAATTTTTGCCGAAGCGACGCGGGCAAGAGAGGCCGCCGTCGTCAATTCCAGGAAAACCATTCTCAAGGTTTGGGACGAATGGGAGAAACGATTCGGTCGTCGTTACGAACCGATCGAGTCCTACAAAATGAAGGGCGCTGAGGTTGCGGTTTTAACCATGGGCTCCATGGGCGAAACAGCCGAAGTGGCGATTGACGCCCTTCGTGAGAAGGGGGTCCCCGTCGGGCTGTTGAAATTGAAACTGTGGCGGCCCTTCCCCTATGAGGATCTGCAAAAGGCCGTCAAGGGAGTCAAATCCCTGATTGTCATGGATCGGGCCGTATCTTTTGGCGGTCCCGGCGGCCCC
>JAGVTI010000010.1 GCA_019136935.1 Deltaproteobacteria bacterium | reverse complement strand
CCCAAACGGACTCGTAGGTGCCGATGCCGGCGCACATCACGACCAGGCCGAGATTGGCGATCGTCGAGTAGGCCAGGACCTTCTTCGAGTCCCTCTGGGAAATCGCGATGATCGAGGTCATCACGAACGTGAAGCCGCCGATCAGCGCAACCAGCAGACCGGCATAGGTGCCGGTGAACAGCGGAGCAAGCTTTACCAGGAGATAGACCCCCGCCTTGACCATCGTGCTGGAATGCAGCAGGGCGGAAACCGGCGTCGGGGCGACCATCGCCCCCAGAAGCCAGGACGAAAAGGGAAGCTGTGCGGATTTCACGATGCCGGCGATGGACAACAGGATAACCGGGGTCATCATCAACAACTTATTCTGGATCAGAAGCTGATCCCATTCAAAGATTCCCTGCCTCAGGAAGAGAATCACGATGCCAAGGAGCATCGCCAGGCCGCCTATGAGATTTAACCCCAGGGCAAGAAAGGCGTTGTCGACGGCCTCCTGCTTTCCGTGGTAGGCGATCAAAAAGAAGGAACAGACCGTTGTGATCTCCCAGAAGAAATAGAACCATAACAGGTCGTTGCTGAACACGATCCCGAACATCGCCGAGAGAAAAACGAAGATGACGAAGAAAAACGAACGGCGTCTGTCGGCGACGTTTTTCTTCTGGGCATGGTAGCCCTCCATGTAACCCAGGGAGTAAACGGCGATCAGGCTGCCGATGATGCCGATGATCATCGCCATGATCAGGGAAAGACGATCTATAAACAGGGCGGATCCGCCTTCCAGATGATGGCCCTGGGTGACTTCAAACCAGAGGCTGATACCGGCCTGGGCCAGGACAAGGGGAATGATCGACCATTTTTTGTAACGGACGGACATGGTGATCAGGTAGCCGGTTATTCCCAGTTCGATGAACTGCATCCACAGTCTGATCCAGCCCGTATCGACCTGGTACAACTGGATGGATACTGCGTAATGGTTCCTCAGCAGCCACAGCGACGCAGTGATCAGCACAGCGGCAGAGATGTTGACAACCAGCCGGCGTATGGAATTCCGTCGGATCAGACTTAATGCCAGGGCCGCGATAAGTGGGCAGAGAATCAGAAAAAGGATGGACTCCAATTTATTTCCTTCGCGATCTGTTGCGGGATGGATGAAATGCCAACGATCCATTCCCGTTGCAAGCGCCGGAGTATTTCCGGCCGGTACCGTCATCCGGAAGTGTGGTCCATTTGGCGTGAAGTTTCAAAAACAGCTTTTCTTCAGGGAAGAATCGGCCGCTCGTCCCGATCCTGCCGACGGCTTCTTAATCCAAGTCTCATCACGCTGGGGATCCGATACTGCAGTTCTGAATCATATCTATAAAGGATGACAAAATTCCCTCTCTTCGGTCAATTCCCTTAGATTATAATTTAAACTCAAAATACGACCACCCGTGCAAGTACATTTTTATACGTAGGTAATTCTACCCATTTTGGTGAAATTCGTTTATTTGAACTGCAATCCGGAGATCGGACCTTCCCGGTCAGGGCTGTCGGACATTGATTTTTGGTGAAAAAAAACGGTTCTTCCCGTCCCACGGGTATTCTGTACCCGGGATAAGAGTGCGGTCACTTGTGTGTTGTACACTTCCCGGATGAAAAAGGGAAGAAGATTTTGGACATTTTCAAGAGGATCTTATTTTCAGAGGCAGGCTTTCAATTACCGCAAAATAAAAAATCCGAGGCATTGTAAGCACCTCTTTATTAAACTTCCATCCCAGTCAATAATTCCTAAAATCGACCAATTTTTGTTGGCCGGGCATGATCTTTCCCCCCCGGATTTACAAATCATAAGACCATTTTAAGGGGATTTCTCATGGAAAAGCGGATTTTTTGTGTGTTGTTGTGGCCATTCTATTGGTCGGAGGTGTCAAACGCTTGAAATCGATTCCCGTATTCTTGTATAGTCCGCTCCCATGACGAAACGCAGAAAGTGTAGGTTCGTCATGCGTAGGCTGGTGCCATAACCCTAAAGCCCAGTTCATCGGATGACTCACGAATTGAGTCCAGACCCGATCATCCCAGTGATAAATCGGCGCAATTATTTCTACTGCCAGCTCTATTTTACATTGACTAGCCAGGTAAAAAATGTATACCTTTCGCGGAGTTCATATAAAAGTTCCAGTTACATTTGTAATATTGACGCGGAGAAATAAAGAGAAGGAAGCGAATGTAACGCTGCATGAACATCACGCCTCACCATGCGAAATGCTATGCCCATGAGCTGACGAAGCGTTGTTCTTCCGATAGCCTCGAAAAGCTGGCTCCATCGCTGATGGATGCCCAGGTAGATTTGAACCCCCACCAAGTTGAAGCGACTTTATTTGCCTTCCGATTTGAAGCGCAAGATGAAGTTGAAAGTCGCAAAGAGAGGCTGAATGCAGATGTGGAAGCGCGGCTACAGCAACGAATTCAAACGAATGAATTGTTCACGATCCGTTGGCAGGTCGTGTAGGCAGGCACTGAAAGATTGTGGCGATTGATGACTCTTGTGCTTTGTCATTCCCGCTTACGCCCTGCCATTCCCGCAGGTTTTTGGCGGGAATGCAGATCCTCAGATCGGTTTGCCGGTTCCGGCAAACCGATCTAAAAATAGGCATTTAATTGACCAATTAAAAATATGATTAACATAATATGTTAATAAATTGTTGACAACTGCTTGCGATGGACATATACTTCAGCACAACAAAACTGCAAAAAATCTGCTCACAGGAAAAAGAAATGAAAAGAAGTCTGGGAGCGAAATGTGCAGAAAGACTCAAGCAACGCATGATGGAATTGAGCGCGGCAGATGCGTTATCCGATATGTCCCATTTGCCGCCGGCGCGGTGTCATGAGCTCTCCGGTGATAGAGCCAAACAATTTTCGATTGACCTCGAGCATCCCTATCGGCTGATATTTATCCCTCTCAATGATCCGATGCCTTTGTGCAAAGATGGGGGCATCGATAGGGAGAAAATTACTGAAATTCAAATCATCGGTATTTGGGACACGCATTAAAGGTGGAGTGATGGATAAAACAAAAAAATATGTGTTCACACCTGATTACGCCGTACCTCCCGGCAAAACGCTTCAGGAGGTTATCGCGGCGAAAGGCATGTCTCAAAAAGACTTGGCCTTGCGCACCGGATTAACCCCCGTGACCTTGATACGAATATTTAAAGGCGAGCAACCCATAACTTACGAAACTGCGAGCAGACTGGAACTGGTAACCGGTGTTCCTGCGCGATTCTGGAATAACCTGGAACTTCAGTATCGGGAACAATTGGCCAGGATGGCGGAAAAAAACAGGCTTGAAGCCGATATGGCTTGGCTGAAAACGATTCCAATTAAAGAATTAAGAGAGCGAGGTTACCTGAAGCATCCCCAAAATGATACGGAATTGTTCCGGGAAGCGTTGGCCTTCTTTGGCGTCAGCAGCGTAAAAACATGGCATGATGTATGGGATGAACCTGCTGTAGCGGCACGTCGCTCCTCTTGTTTTCAGTCCAGTCCCGGACCGACGGCAGCCTGGATCAGGCAAGGTGAAATCCTGGCTTCCGCAGTAGATTGTAAACCTTATCATAAGGATACTTTTCAGGAAGCTCTGAAAAAAATTCGTAGTCTTACCAGGGAGCAACCTGAAATTTTTGTACCGGAAATGAAGCGTCTTTGTGCAGAATCCGGAGTAGCCTTATCGCTGGTACGAGAAATGAAAAAAGTGCCCTGGAACGGGGCCACGAAATGGTTGTCACCTCAAAAAACGATGATTCTTTTGAGCCTTAGGGGTAAAGGAGAAGACATCTT
>JAGVTI010000108.1 GCA_019136935.1 Deltaproteobacteria bacterium | reverse complement strand
GTGCTGTTCGTCGTGATGACCCTGTCATTTGTCATTTACAATCAAAGCCAAAACCAACCGGAACGATCCCTGGACGAAACCACGTCTCCAGATGTCGGATCGCCGGCGCTTCCTCCTGATCAAACGAGTTCCGAACCCGTCACTCAACCGGCGGAGGCAGGCGGGGCAGTTGTTGCCTCGCCGGTACCGGCATCTGTCGAACCCTCTTTACAGAATGCGATGACACCGCCCGTACAGACAAGAACCGTCCCTTCACCACCACAGACGGCGAACATTCCCGAAGGCACGGTATCCGGAACCCAGAAACTGACCATCCAAGCCAGGGAAATCTCCTGGATCGGCATCCGAATCGGCCGGCAGGAAAGACAGCAGGTGATGCTGCACCCGGGTGACACGGTCACTTACGAGGGGAACCGGTTCCGCCTGGATATCGGCAATGCCGGCGGCGTGGATATCTTTCTCGACGCAAAACCACTCCCTCCCCTCGGAAGCCGCGGCCAGGTCGTCCATGTGACCTTACCCTGAATGGTCCTGCCGATCCCGATAATATCCTTTGACATTCCCCTCTCTATGATCTAAACTTGCCAATCACAAAGGCCCTTTTGACCTGCATGATTCCGCCGAAAAGCGGGACATGAATTTGAATCGAAAAAGAGGTGTTCAATATGTTTGGAATCGGCATGCCGGAACTACTGGTTATCCTCGTGATCATTCTGATCATTTTTGGAGCAGGGAAACTCCCCGAAATCGGCAATGCCCTCGGTAAGGGCATCAAAAATTTCAAAAAAGCCACCCGCGAACCGGAAGACATCGATGTCACTCCGGAATCAAAGAAAATCAACGGAGAAGAAAAGAAATAAATCAGGCGTTTCTAAAACGGCACGTCGTCGTCAGGCAAGGGGTCTCCCATACCATAAGCCGGGACGGGCTCATCCGTCACGGTTTCCTGGCTCCTGCCCTGTCCCTTGGACTCCAGCATCTGCATATTGCTCGCCAGGATTTCCGTCGTGGAGCGCTTGTTGCCGTCCTTGTCGTCCCACGTGCGGGTTTGCAGTTTACCCTCAATAAAGACGAGCCGCCCCTTCCCTAAATAGTTCCCGCAAATCTCCGCCAGCCGGCCGAATACGACGATCCGGTGCCATTCCGTCTTGGAGATTTTCTCTCCCTGCTTATTCTTGTACGTTTCATCCGTGGCAATTCGAAAATTGACGACCATCGTTCCATCCGGCGTGTACCTAACTTCAGGATCCGCCCCCAATCTGCCGATTAAGATGACCTTGTTGACCATAGCGCCCCCTGTTTCATTTTTCAATTTTTCCAACCTTATAAAAATTATCCGGAAATGGCAATATGATTATCGGTTTCACCATCGTCGCCGTTTCTCCCCCGGAAATCTTTCAAGCCTTGAAGCCCGCGCTAAAAAAATACGGCGTACGCGAATCCGCACGCCGCATCCCTGAAAGGAGGGAGGAAGAACAGCGCCCCTTTCGGTTTCATTTGTCCGGCAAGACGACGATCCGGATGGACCGGTTTTCTCCGCCCCGGAAGGGGGCAGGGAGCCCCGGGGATGAAAGCCCGCCGGAACTCCCTGGAGAATCAGGATCAAAAATAAGCCCTGCCTAACCGGTCATGCCTAGTGACCAAAACGCTGGAGATATTTCGTCGAAAAACGCTCGGGCGTGAATCCGACGTTGAATTTCCGGTGCGCCAGGTCGATATGCCAGGGCGATGCATGGTCGGCCTGATGGTCGTAGGTATAGAAATCCGTTTCGAAGTGAGACAGAAGATCCATGACCTTACCGTCGCCATAACCGTAGAAGTAGTTCTGGGTCGTTTTCCAGAGCTTCCCCTGCAGATCGTAAGCATCGGCCAGGCCGCTCTTCCAGGAACCGCCCATGGCCCAGAGGACCTTCTTGCTGTAGACACCGCAGTCATTTTTGGTTTTCGGAGTCGCCTCGATCACATAGACATTCGGCCACAACCGCCAGTTCATCCGGGGGAATTTCTCTCCCACCGTGGTCGGATGGCGGCGCTGCGCGTTCTTGTTCTCCGTGACGTAATCACAGGCGAACAGGGTCGTCAGCTTCGGCTGGACATCGATGAGTTTCCAGTTCCAGCGGGCGACGGGAACGTCCAGGGTCCGGAAGTCGCCGATGGAGGAGTCGGATCCGACGAAGGCGTCGAAGCGCTGACCGCTGGTCAGGCGGCGGACCCTTCTCATGGCCGGAATGTAGGAAAAGGCATCGTCCAGCTTACTCTGATCGTTGTAACGGTACGTCAGACTGCCGAATCCTTGCAGGTCGGCCGGAGCCTGGACGTAGACCAGTTCCTTGAAGAAAATGTCCTGGGTCTTGGGATCATAGGTCGGCTTGGGGGGGAGAATTTCCCGGCTGGTCAGAAAGATGCGGTCCCAGGTCATTTCAACCGTTCTTTCCCGGTTTCCTTTGGAGCCGATGAAAAAAATGTTGACGCCGTCATGGGTAAAGTCGTCCCCGTCATAGACATGAACCTGGTTGTACCAGGCCTTGATTCCCGCCTGAGGATCCTTCTCGTCGACCGTGAAAAAAGGTTCGCCGCCGATCCACCATTTGCCGTCCTTGGTTCTCAGGTTTCCGTCGGGGGAAATCACGGCCTTCCCGGCGTTGGCCTTTGTCACCGCGCCATAGGCTTTCGGAACCGGCCAGGGCTTGTAGTCGGCAATGACCATTTCCATGCCTCTTTTCACCATGTTGTAGATACCGGGGCTGGTCAGCTTGATGAGCTCGTTCTTGATGCTGTCGACGTTATTCTTGGTGATGACCATACCCACCTTGATTTTGCCGTTGGAAAGCCTTTCCACTTCGCTTGCCGGAATCTTCATCGGCATCCCGGTGAAATCAAACTTGTCCGGATTCTGCTCGATCCCGACATACCCCGGCACCCTGGCCTGCTGGTCCGTCATGGCGAACGCCGGCACCGAACCGCCGATCAGCAGGAGGAAAATGCCTGTAAAAACCGTCCATTTCATCATTCTTTTCTTGCATCCCATGTGTAACGTCCTCCTTTTTTAAAATTGAAACGTGATTCGTGACTGGATTTCATCCGCGTTCTAGAATTGATAACTGATCCGGGTCTGGACTTCGTCGCAGTACCCCAACGAACCCGGGTTCACACCATTGACGGGGTTGTCGTTGCCGCCGCCGAAGAACGAGGCGCCGACATAGCCGATCAGGTTGTCCGTGAAACGCAGTTCCGTTCCAACCTGCACGTAGTGGGTCTGTTTTCCGATATTGTAGATGAACAGCATATTGGGCTTGATACGATCCTGCATGTACCCCGTGTCCACGCAGAAGCTGACACCGTAGTCATGCTCCGACACTGATCCGCCGGACAACGTGTGACCGCCGTTTTTCTTGAGGTCGTCCGCACCTTCCGTCACCCAGAAATCAAAAACCTGGAATCCCAGACTGAAGGTCCGGTTCGGGTTCAGGAACTTGATGAACGTCGGGCGGTCGATACCGACGAGGGCCTTGATCGTGCCCAGCCGGTCAATGCCGTTCATGTACTCATAGGGACGATCCTGATAGAGGAACTCCATCCGGTAAACGGCCTTCGTGTTCATGTTGTCGTCGTACGTCAGGGAAAATCCGTAGGAGTCAACGCGCGGGTGCTTCACATCAACGTCAAGAACATAACCCGGAGTTCCGCTAGGACGGATGTTCGTGAAAAGACCGTCGTCCTCGTAATGATTGAAGTAATTCAACGAAAATTCAACCCGCTTGAAAACCCCCATGAAACGGAAACCGAACTCCTGCCCATGGGGCTTTTCCTCTGTCTGGTTGAATATGTCCGGAACGA
>JAGVTI010000001.1 GCA_019136935.1 Deltaproteobacteria bacterium | reverse complement strand
GACGCCGGAGCGGACAGCGAGGGAGAGCGCCCGCGGCGGTGTCGGCGGGAGAACACACGAGATTCAGCGTCTCATCGGCCGGTCTTTGCGGGCGGTCACCAATCTGGGCCTGCTGGGGGAGCGGCAAATCAGCATTGACTGTGATGTGCTCCAGGCGGACGGCGGAACAAGGACCGCCTCCATTACGGGGGCGTTTATCGCCCTCGTTGAGTTATGCCGGAGTCTGGTTGCCAAGGGAATCATCGCCGAAATGCCGGTCAGAGATTTTGTTTCCGCCGTCAGTGTCGGCGTCGTCGAGGGAAATATTCTGCTCGACCTGGAGTATGTGGAGGATTCCCGGGCCGAAGTGGACATGAATGTCGTCATGACCGGTTCGGGTCGCTTCGTTGAAATACAGGGAACGGCGGAAGGAGAACCTTTCGAACGGTCGGTGATGGATCGTCTTGCCGATCTCGCTTCCGAGGGTATCCGCACCCTGACGGACAGGCAGAAGGATATCCTGGGGGAACGGATCTGAACCGCCTTGTCATCGCTTCCAAGAATCGGGGAAAAGTCGAGGAAATCCGGAATTTTCTGAGCCGGACGGATGTCGAGGTCCGCTCCCTTGCGGATTACGCCGGTGTGCCGGATGTGGAAGAAGACGGTGCGACTTACCTGGAGAATGCCCTGAAGAAGGCGAAAACCTATTCGGCGTTGACCGGTGAAGCGGTGCTCGCCGACGATTCGGGCCTGGAAGTGGATTGTTTGAACGGGGAACCCGGGATTTACTCATCCCGGTATGCCGGAGCAGGCGCTACGGACGAGGAGAATTACCGGAAGCTGCTTTCGCGGCTGGAAGGCGTTTCCCCGGAAAGGCGTGGAGCCGTGTTCCGCTGTGTCCTGGTTCTGTACCATCCGCACGGCCGTTTCGAAATCTTCGAGGGAACCTGGCGGGGGATGATCCACACGGAAGCGGTTGGGGACAGGGGATTCGGATACGACCCCGTGTTTTATCTTCCCGATCTGGGTTTGACCGCCGCCCAGCTGGCTCCGGAGAAAAAGAACGTGCTGAGCCATCGTGCGAAAGCGCTCGATCTTTTCAAGAAGTGGCTCCAGGGCCATTGAAGCGTTTCATTATCGGGGCGTAGCGCAGCCTGGTAGCGCGCCTGCTTTGGGAGCAGGATGTCGGGGGTTCAAATCCCTCCGCCCCGACCAATATTCAAGGATTGCGTGAATTTTTGCGTAAACCTTTTTTGCTGAAAAAGCTGCTGTACAAAAACGGCGGCATATTTATCTCAAGGTTTTCTGATAAACGGGGATATTATGTCTTGACAAAGCGGGCTCCATGGGCCATTAAAACGGCAGCAGATATTTTACAAGCACGAAACCTGAGAGAGAGGAAGCAGATCTGACCTCAAGGGGGGAGTTGGATGTCTTTGATTGAAAAGGGATTTGATTCTTCCGAATCAGGTCCCTTTTTGTATTTTCAAGGAGGTTATCATGTCCAAAAGAATCGGCACGGTCAGTATCATCGTTACGAACCGGCAGGATCAGGCGGAAAAAGTCAACGGCATTCTCAACAGCCACGGCGGAATCATTATCGGGCGGATGGGTCTGCCCTACGCTCCCAAGGAGATCAATATCATCTCCCTTATCGTTCATGGTTCGACCGACGAGATCGGTGCGCTGACGGGAAAACTGGGCGCCCTGCAGGGCATCGAAGTCAAATCCGTCCTGACCAGGGTTTGACGAATTCGCAAAAATTCGAAAAAGGTTCCGAATGTCATCCCGAGTCCTTCGCTGCGATCAAGAATAAACTTCTCGAAGGATCTGATATCGAAAGAGATGCTTCGTCGCCGTCGCTCCTCGGAATGACCCGGACGGGCTTTCCCGAAACCATCAAGATTTAGAGGAAGGGGGTACATCATGCGTGATTTTATCGACGACAACGCAATACAGGAAATCCTGGACCAGAGCGTCAATCCCGAAAAGAGCAGGGTGCGCGATATAATCGGAAAATCGAGAGAATTGAAGGGGTTGACACCCCGGGAAACGTCCGTTCTGCTTCAGACGGAGGACGAGGACCTGGTCAATGAAATATTGAGTGCGGCACGGGATGTCAAAAGGCTGATTTACGGCAACCGCCTGGTCCTGTTTGCCCCGCTGTATATTGCGAACTACTGTTCGAATAACTGTCTTTATTGCGGTTTCAGACGGGACAACAAGGAGTTGAAAAGGGTGGCCCTCACCATGGATCAGATTGCCAATGAGGTCAGGGCCCTTGAACAGGAAGGACACAAGCGGTTGCTCATGTTGTGCGGGGAACATCCCACCCGCTCCAGTCTGGATTATTTCATCGAAGCGATTGATACCGCCTACGCGACGAAAACGGCGAACGGTGGCGAGATCAGGCGGATCAACGTCGAAATCGCGCCGATGACCGTGGCGGATTACCGGCGCCTGAAAGCCGCGAAAATCGGCACGTCTGTTCTTTTTCAGGAAACCTATCACCATGAAACGTACGAAAAAATGCACCCGAAAGGTCCCAAGGCGGATTTTTCCTGGAGGGTGACGGCCATGCACCGCGCCCAGGAGGCGGGCATCGACGATGTGGGGATCGGCGCCCTGTTCGGCCTTTACGACTATAAATACGAGGTGCTGGGACTGCTGTTCCACGCTCTCCAGTTGGAAAAGGATTGCGGAACGGGGCCCCACACCATTTCGGTGCCCCGCCTGGAGCCGGCTTTGAACGCTCCCGCCGCCATCGCGCCGCCCCGGCCGGTCAGCGATCATGATTTCAAAAAGCTGGTCGCCGTGATCCGTCTCGCCGTTCCCTACACGGGCATGATTCTCAGCACAAGGGAAACAGCGGCCCTGCGCAGCGAGGTCTTCAATTACGGCATATCCCAGATCAGCGCCGGTTCCCGTACCAATCCGGGAGGATATCGGGAAGATTCCAGTGAATCGTTTCGGGCCGCCCAATTCAATCTGGGAGACACGCGGACCCTTGACGAGGTCATTGGCGATATTGCCCGCATGGGCCATATTCCCAGCTTTTGCACCGCCTGTTACCGTCTCGGCCGGACCGGAAAAGATTTCATGGATCTGGCCAAACCCGGGCTGATCCAGAAATTCTGCCGGACCAACGCCATCCTTTCCTTCAAGGAATACCTGGTGGGTTATGCAAGTCCGGGTACAAGAAAAGCCGGGGAGGAATTGATCGCCAAACTGATCCTGGATACGGAGCAGGTGAAAATGAAAAGCAAAATAGAAGACCTGGTCGGCCGCATCGAAACAGGAGAAAGGGACCTATACATTTAATCTTTAAAAGCGGATGGACCTGTTTTGAAAGCAGCCAGGGCAGACAAGGGGAGCGATTTGTTTCCCGTGATTGAAATCGGGAGGCGCGTCTCTTACGCCTGTTCGCACTCCTCGTAGACTTTTTCTATGGCGTCGGTGATCCCGCCGGACTGGATGATGGGACGTCCGATGACGATGTAATCCGCTTCCACTCTCAATGCATCCTTGACCGATGCCACCCTCACCTGATCATGTCTTTCCCGGTACCAGGAGGGTCTTATCCCCGTGCAGATCTTTTTCAGGGGGTTGTCGTCGATCATTTGAAAATCCTTTACCGAACCCAGTATGTATTCGTAATTGTTCATGAGGGCAATGTCCGAGAATGCCCTGACGATCTCGGGATGGTTTTTGTCATAGATCCATTTTATTTCCAGATTCGTGAACGAGGTCAGTGCCGTTACACCCGCCAGATATTTCAAAAGCTCCTGCCGCCTGGGGCGAAAATTGGAAGAACAGTGGACGGTGACAATGTTGGCTCCTGCTGCCACCAGCTTGTTGATGCTGTTT
>JAGVTI010000014.1 GCA_019136935.1 Deltaproteobacteria bacterium | reverse complement strand
CACAAACGGATTTTCTCAGTTAACCTTCCGTGTAAGCCAGACGGATCCCTTCACGAACAGCCTCATGGAGATCCCCATCGATAACATGAACATCCTGGCCTATTTCCAGGAAGACCACGGCAAAACCGGTGTCCTGGCATAGCGGAGCTTTCCATTTTTCCGCAACCGCCGCATTCTCCAGAATCTGGTCGAGGACATACCGGCCGAGTTCCGACGTTTCAGTCTCCCTGGCCCGGTAAAGGGCATCCATGACATCCTCTCCCAGAGATGTGTTGGCCTCCAGAAAGAGCCTCTTCACCGCCTCGGTCACAAGCGGACAGGAGATCTCCCTCACCTTCGTCATGATGATTCCATGCCTCGTCTGAATTCCATGGATTTGGCAAGGGTCATCCGGTCCGTGTACTTGAGATCCCCCCCGACGGGAACCCCCATGGCAATCCGGGACACGGTGATTCCTTTCCCCTTCATCATTTTGGTAATCAACAATGCCGTGGCCTCTCCCTGGACACTGGGATTGGTCGCAATGATGATTTCCGATATATCACCCTGATCGACACGATCGGCCAGCTGCTGCAGATGGAGCTGCTCCGGCCCGATGCCGTCAAGTGGCGACAGGGTTCCGTGAAGGACATGGTACGTTCCATGGAAGCAGCCGCTCTCCTCAATCGAAATCAGGACATCGGGTTCCTCGACGACACAGATCTTATCCCCGTCCCGGCGGCTATCACCGCATATGCCGCACAGATCCCCCTCTGCCAGGTTATAGCAGCGGGAACACAACGTGATCTTTTCTTTCACTTCAAGAATGCTCTGGGCCAGCCTTCGGGCATCTTCTTTCGAATCCCGCAGGACAAACGTGGCCAGGCGTGTCGCCGTTTTTTCCCCGATACCGGGAAGACGGCCGAATTCCTTGATCAGGCGCTGAATGGGAAGAGCGTAACCATTCGTCATGAATCACTCCCTAAAACATGCCCGGGATATTGAACCCACCCGTCACTTTGGCCATTTCCGACGAAACCATTTCCTGGGCCTTGCGCATCCCTTCGTTCACCGCCGCCATGATCAGATCCTGAAGCATGTCGATATCTTCCGGATTCACGACTTCTTTTTCGATCTTCAGGGACAGAAGCTCGTTCTTACCGTTGATAACCACGGAAACCATCCCGCCACCCGAGGTGGCCTCGACGGTTTTTTTCTCCATCTCTTCCTGTATCTTGGTAATTCTCTCCTGAATTTTCTTGGCTTGCTTCATAATGTTGTTCATATTCTGCATCATGGTTCCCTCCTGCCGTTATTCGCTGTTTGGCCGGCCAGAAACTGCCGGGATATTTCAAATCATTTCCGTGCTCCGCAGCACAAACGCTTATCCGCCGCCTCTAAGCCTTGGTTGTTTCCTCCCGGGGCACGACTTCCCTGATTTCCGACCCGTCGAAGACGTCGAGAATCGTTTGCAACAGGGGTTGGTTCAACGCCTCCCGCCGCATCTCCCGCATCTGGCCGTTCCGGTCTTCCACCGATCCTTTCTCTCCCTCCCCGGCCTCGATTGCTTCGATCAAAAAACCGGTCGGCTCCCCGAAACATTCGGCGCACAAAGCAGCCAGTTTGTCCTGCTGCTGCCTGATTTCATCCAAAAAAATGTAATCTTTCCGGAAGCCGACTTTCAGGAAACCCTTCTCACACCCCAGGATTTTTCCCGAATCGATTTTTGACCAGAGAGGAAAACTCGCCGCCTTGACATAATTGCGATACGTTTCCCAGAGATTTTCCGGGTCCTCGCTTCCGGAAATCTGCGGATGCCTGGAAACCGTCTCCGCTTCTTTCCGCACCGAAACCGTTTTCTCGTCGGGGCGCTCCGCCGCCGGCCTTGAGGTTCTTCCGGTGACGGACGACGCCTCCCGGGAAACACCCGTCCCCTTCTCTTCTCCGTGAGAGGTTCCGGAATCAGACCGGACCGCCGACAATTTCCTTCGGAGTTCTTCCATCCTGTCAAGGATGTTTTCAATGGGAATCAGGGGCGGCAGGTACGCCATACGGACCACCGTCTGTTCGATGTTCAATCGCGGATTCTGGCTTCTCCTGACATTTTCCTCTTCCGCCATCAGAATATCCAGCAGGCGCAGCAGCGTTTCCCGGGACACGTCACCGACCTGGTCCCGAAGGCGTCTCACATCCTGCTCGGAAAGATCGGCCAGGAGACGGTCTGCATCGGCGATTTTGACCAGAAGAAGGTTCCGGAAATGCCCCTGAAGCATCTGATAGAAATGGGACATATCGATACCCGCGTAGTAGGCGTCCTCCACCACGGAAAGGCATTTTGCGGCGTCTCTTTCCAAGACCGCCTGGGAAAGTCTGAACAGAAACTGCCGGTCTGAAAGGCCCAGTAATTCTTCAATGGCCCGGTCTTCGATGATTTTTCCCGCATAGGAAATCACCTGGTCGAAAATGCTCTGGGCATCACGCATCCCGCCGTCGGCGGCCTCGGCAATCCAGATAAGACCGGTTTCGCTGATCCGGATGTCCTCCTCCCGGGCGATTTTCTTGAGCTGGTCCGAAATCTGGCGAACCGACAGACGCCGGAAATCGTAACACTGGCACCGCGACAAAATGGTCGGCGGGATTTTCTGGGTTTCCGTCGTGGCAAAGATGAAAACCACGTGGGACGGCGGTTCCTCCAAAGTTTTCAGAAGAGCGTTGAAAGCCTCCCGGGTCAGCATGTGGACTTCGTCGATAATGTAGATCTTGTAACGGGCGGACACGGGAGAAAATTTTACGTTTTCCCGTAGTTCCCTGATCTCGTCGATGCCCCGATTGGATGCACCGTCAATTTCCCGGACATCCATGGCCACCCCTTCCGTGATTTCACGGCAGGCGGTACAAACCTGGCACGGCGTGGTCGTAAGACCCGTTTCGCAATTGAGGGACTTTGCCAGAATCCGGGCGATCGAGGTTTTCCCGATACCCCGGGGACCGCTGAAGACAAAGGCGTGGGCAATCCGGTTTTGAAGGATTGCGTTTTTCAGGGTCGTCACAACATGACTCTGCCCGACAACATCTTCAAAACTCTGTGGTCTCCATTTCCGGGCCAAGACCAAGTATTCCATCAACAAACCTCAAAAGGGTTACACCCAAGTTTAAGATGCCTGAAGCGGGCGAGAATAAGGGGTTTTCCCGTGGTATGGCTATGAGACGGTTTCGGTACGGCGGATTTACGGCCGAAGACATACCCCCCACAGCATTGTCAGACTGAAAGATATTCCCCATGGACCGTCCGAAAGATAGCCAGGTTAACCCGCAGCACACGCCGGTAATTGCTGCCGCTGCTTCCTTCCGGACCTGACGGGGTTCACAATCCTTCGTTGCACGGGACCCGGCTATCTAGACGGAGCCCTCTGCGATTCCGCAGAATCTAAAAAAGGGCCATGTTTGCAAGATCCTGTCATTATATGGCGGAGAGAGGGGGATTCGAACCCCCGGTACACCTTTGTGGGCGTACACACGATTTCCAGTCGTGCTCCTTCGGCCTCTCGGACATCTCTCCCGCATCAAGAAGCTTGAACCAAAACAGAACCTCAATATGTCTGCAACACGATCCGGGAGGCTTTTACAGAACTTCCCGCGCTGCGTCATTGGTGTATATGGCGGAGAGAGGGGGATTCGAACCCCCGTGGGAGCTTTGGGCCCCCAAATCGATTTCGAGTCGATCCCGTTACGACCACTTCGGTATCTCTCCGCATTCAATAATCTTGCCCTGGATCAATAGCTGCTATTACCCTTTTCTCCCGAAAAAATCTACTCAAAATTTTTCCGCAGCGTTCCTTCTGAACACCGCCGGTTATTTCAACGGAATGATTGAGTCTTTCG
>JAGVTI010000331.1 GCA_019136935.1 Deltaproteobacteria bacterium | reverse complement strand
AGGGAAGAAAACCGGCGTCGAACAGCAGGTTTCCCTGGGGCGTCGGCAGGGTATACTGTATTTTGACGATTTTTCCCGCTTCGGTACACTGGGCCATGGCCTTGATGAACTGATTGACCAGGTCTACCGGGAATACATAATGAATGAAGTGTCCTTTCTCCAGGCGCAGGGGAAGCGTTTCACCCGAGACGAGGCGTGCCGACCAGTCGAGAACCATGCCTTTGGTGCTCAAGCGCATGAGAATATGCGGAACGGCATCGAACAGGAGCTGCAGCTCCGCTTTGATCAGGGACAGCTGGTTTTCGATGTTGCAGGATCGTGTCCTGTCTTCGATCACGATGATCGCGAAAACGGTTCCCGGTGACATTGTGCCGGGCGTGTCGGGATTGGGGGACTGGAACACCAGTTGCAGGGTTTTCCCCCCGGGAGGGTCCTGGACCGTGCATTGATGGGATTCGCCCCGTTCGATTTTCTTTCGTGCCGCATCCCAGGCCGCCAGGAGCGGGCAATCCGGGTCTTTGCAGTGGGGATGGAGCAGCTTGTGCCAGGACATTCCGGCGATCCGGTCGGAAAAACCGATCCGCCAACCTTTCACGGCCTCGTTGCACCGGCGGATGGCCCCTGTTTCATCGACGAGCAGCACCAGCTGCTGAAGGGCGTCTGTGGTCGCCCCCCACATATCGGCGGCCTTTCTCTGTCGTTCACCGCCGTAAAAGGGCAGGAAAAGATTCATACGGGTCTCATCGGCGGCTTCGGTTCGATGATCGTTCATTTTGATCTGATCCGTTATCAGCGGCTTCCACACTCGTCATGAAGGGGACCGCCCCATCTCTTTGCCACATCTTGTGAAAAAAGGGAACCCATAGATGTGAAAATATCATGAATGATCAAACCGGGGTGGGAATCCGGCGGCGAGGCACAGAGGCTGCCTCCGATAACGATTCGAGGCGCCGTCCGCAGGTTCCGGTTCTTTCGGCATGCCGTGATGACGAGATTTCCCGCTTCGCTTGAAATGGTCCCGGAAATAAGTCAGGCATGACGACACGGTTTCGAAGCAAGGGAAGGCCCTTTCCGATTGAACAGGGGCGGCTTTACTTTGAAGGGGTTTCTTCCTTGTAGAACTTTTTCACACATTCGGGGCATATGCCATGCGAAAAGACCAGTTCGGAATGATCGCGGATGTAGGATTCGACGAGGCGCCATTCATTGTTTTCATCGCGGATCTTCTTGCATACGGCGCAGATCGGCAGGTATCCGCTCAGGACCTTGGCAAGCGCGTTCTGCAGGTTTTCCTGGAGTTGCCGCCCTTGTTCCTCGAGACGTCCCCGTTCGATGGCGACGCCGAGCGTATCCGCCGCGGTTTTCAGGGCATCGATTTCCGCGGGAGACCAGATACGTTCACGGGTGCAGTCATCATAACCCATGAATCCCCACCACTCCGATTCGACCCGGACCGGAACGACGAGCATGGATTTGATTTCCTGGGGAAGCAGGAGCATTTTCTCGCTTTCCGGAAAGTTCTTCACATGGCCGTGGATCACGTCGCCCCGGGAGAGGATGGGTACCCACCGTTCCATTCCGCCGCCGTTCCAGTAATGGATCTGGCATTCGGGGTTGTCCGTCTGGGGCATGACATGATCGTGAGACCACTCGTACTGCTGTGACGTCATCAATTCCCCGTCGGAAGCCGTGTGGTTCCTGAAGATGTAGGTCCGGCTCACCCCGGCGGCCCTGCCCAGATGTTCCAGAATCTCAGGGATGCATTCGTTCCATGAATGGGAGAGGAGAAAGCGTTTGGCCGCAAAGCTGACCGCTTCCAGAATGGCGTTTCTGATTTGCAGGGCTTCTTCCGCCTGGCGGATATGGGTGATATCCGACAGGGTGATCATCACCGCGCCGGTCCCTTTCCCGGCATTGCCGAGGGGAGCGGCGGTGATGCCGACCCATGCATGGTCTTTCCCCGGACGTTTTAAACCAAAAACGGCATTGCGGATAACGCGCTGTTCCTGAACGGCCCGGATATCGGGCATTCTTTCCGCCGGGATGGGAAGACCGTTTGGACAGGTGATTCGCCAGGGCAGTTCGAAGAGTGTCCTGTTCAGGATCTGCTTGCGCTTGAGGCCCGTGATGGTCCGGGCCATCGCATTGACCTGAACGATTCGTCCTGCGGGGTCGGTAATCATCAACCCCCTGTTCATCGCCTGAAATATCTTCTGGATTTCTGTCCAGTTATCGAGGATCCAACCGTCCTGGCTGGATAAAAAACGCCCCCTGTTGCCGGGGGAAATCCTGTCCACCGGGTCGGTATTGCCGGATACGGCCTGCTTTGAAGAAGCGGGAACCTCTTTTCTCATGCCCATATTCTCCGCATGGACTTAAAGGCGGCGCGATTTCATGGAACACCTTCTTTTTCAGGAGAGTTTTGGGTCAATCTAGCCGTTTCT
The DNA here is from genome assembly GCA_019136935.1 of Deltaproteobacteria bacterium. Lineage (GTDB taxonomy): Bacteria > Desulfobacterota > Syntrophia > Syntrophales > JAAYKM01 > JAAYKM01. The sequence continues at coordinate 1,426 of JAGVTI010000331.1, read as the reverse complement.
TTTTTTTTTGCAATAGAAATGTGAGATGCCGGGCAATCCGTTCCTCCCGATCCCGTTTTTCCCGGGCTCGGCCCGGTCGTTTAAAACAGGCATGAGGTGGGTCCGGAAAGGGCCCACCTCATGTAAAACGTTTCATGACAATCGATCCGGACATGCCGGGTCGTTTTTGTAATTGCCGGCAAAACGGGGAATTGAACGGAATCCTTACTTGATTTGCCCGATCGGCAAAACGGTTCTGCCGAGGGACTCGTTCAGGACCTCGGCCATGGCCAGGTAAATTGCGGAGGATCCGCAGAGGATTCCTTCCCAGCCGGCGACGGCGCCGATTACGGGACTGCCGGTCCAGTCTCTTACGGCCAGAAGCATGAAGAGGATGGTCAGGCTCAGAAAAACGAACTGTATCGCCCGGTTTTTACCGAAAGTGCCGATCCACATGAAAAAGGTGAACAGGCCCCACATGAACAGGTACCAGCCCATGAATTCGGCCGATGTCCCCGGCAGGTCCTTGAAGATCAGAATGAATACGAGGGTCAGCCAGAAAAGGCCGTAGGATGTAAAGGCGGTGACGCCGAAGGTGTTTCCCTTTTTAAATTCCATGATTCCCGCAATGATCTGGGCAAGACCGCCGTAAAAAATTCCCATGGCCAGAATCATGGAGGCCATGGGGAAAAAACCGGCGTTGTGGATGTTCAGCAATACCGTGGTCATTCCGAATCCCATCAAACCCAGGGGCGCGGGATTCGCCAATTTGTTTTCCATGTTTGATACCTCCTGAACCAATGTGATATGAACTGTCGCCTGTTCCCGACCCGTTCGGGGACGGAACAGGCGGACAAAAAACGATTCCTCTTATCAGAGTTGCACGGATATTGCCAGCGCCATCGGCGGCCGTTCCGGGAAAGGCCCGCTGATTCGGGAACGGTGAAAAAATCAGGGTTGTTCGGCTTCCGTTTTAAAATGCCGGGGGAAAAAGGGAATCGCCGGGCAAACGGGCAATCGGAACGGATAAAGCGGTGTCGTTTTTCCATGCCTGCGACGCCATCCGGGGGAGACCGTTTCCAAGTTAATCCGGATTTCCGGAATCGTTTGAGTCCGCCGTCCTGGATCGTTTCCAGATCATCATGACAACGAAAACCAGAAAAGCGATTGCCACCGCCCCCCTGTTGCCGGCAAGGTCGAGGGACATGAGAAACACGGCGGTAACTAGTAAAGGGTACTTTATCCATTCCAGGGTCAGCCAGAAGGAGGCGATCTGGAACCGTTTCACGACCGGGGGCTGAAAGAAAAAAATGAAGATGGCGAAGTCAATCCATAAAAATGTGGACACAATGACGCCCATTCCCGTCCTGTAATTCAGCGAAAGATTATAGATGCCGTACACCCAGGACAGGGGAATGGCGATGACGGCAATTTTCCAGCCCCACGG
>JAGVTI010000230.1:414-4293 GCA_019136935.1 Deltaproteobacteria bacterium | reverse complement strand
GGGATATTCCGGGAGGATCTTTACTACCGCATTAATGTGGTTCGGGTAGAACTGCCGCCGCTCCGGCGTCGCAAAGAAGACATCCCCCTGTTGGTTTCCCAGTTCATCGAACGATTCAACCGGCTTCAGCACAAGAACATCAAAGGCGTCTCGGGTGAAGCCCTTTCCCTGCTCATGGCGCACGATTGGCCGGGAAATGTGCGGGAGCTGGAAAATATCGTTGAGAGGGCATTCATCCTGTGCAACAAAGGTTTGATTGAAGCGGTTCATTTTCCTGAAGAATTGACCGCGTATCGTTTGAAGAATACCCCCTCTTCAAACATGCAAATTTCCCGTGATTTGCTCGAATCTCAGTTTATTCGCGACGCTTTGCAAAAGGCGGACTACCACCGCGAAGCGGCGGCCAGGGAGTTGGGGATTCACAAAACGACTCTTTTGCGCAGAATGAAAAAACTGGGGATTCCAATACCTGAACGGGACGGACGCTCCGCTCGTAAAACGTAGCATCATCGCTTTTGTCATCACCTCATATCGTAGCAGAATAGCTATGACAGCATTGCCGTTCCTACGCATAGGATCAACAACTATCTCTTAAATATCAATATCTTATCCGCATTCCTTGCCCAATTTATCATTTTGGCATGATAAAAGCACCATCTCAATAAGAAAGCTGATGAGGATCAGGAAATGACGAAAGCGGCCTTTGCTGTTTGGGAAAGCCGGATTGCGCCGGTTTTTGACGTGGTGCGCAGAATCCATCTTGTGGAAGTGGAAGCCGGCAAGATAATCCGGGAATCTGAGGAAACGATCGAGGGCGTGTTGCCGGTGCAGAAGGTCATTGGTTTGAGGGAACTGGGTGTGGATACGCTGATCTGCGGGTCAATTTCCAGGTTCTTTCATGAAATGGTCACCGCAAGCGGCATACAGGTTGTTTCTTTTATTACCGGGGAGCTTTGTGAGGTCGTTCAGGCATGGCTTTCCGGAACACTGGGTGCGGATGTTTTCATTATGCCCGGCTACTGTAGGCGGGGCCGTCGACACCCTGTGGCAATGGGGGGGTGCAAGGAGGGTATAACCATGAACGGAAAAAGAGGCGGAGGAATGGGACAGAGAGGCGGAGGCGGACGTGGCCAGGGCCGTGGCGGACAAACGGCCGGACGCAGGGGGGGGATGTTGGCCGCCGGAGCCGGAGGGTTTTGTGTCTGTCCCCAATGCGGAAAGCGGGAACCGCATCAACAAGGTGTTCCGTGTTTTGAACGTAAATGCCCGGATTGCGGGACAAATATGATCAGAGAGAGAACAGGTAATGCCTGAGAAGGGAGGGAAAAGTTATGCCAAGAGGAGATGGAACCGGACCGATGGGAATGGGTACGATGACCGGGCGGGGAATGGGCTTTTGTGCCGGATATGACCGGCCGGGATACACAGGTTCAATTGGCGGAGGGATAGGTTTTGGCCGTGGTTGCAGGTTAGGCTACGGCGGGCGCGGTTGGCGACGGGGATTTGATACCTCGGGACTTCCAGGCTGGAAGCGTTTCGGTCCTTATAATATGCCTTACAGCTATACGGCACCCTACCCGCAAACGGATCCTGAAATGCAGAAACAGGCGCTTAAGAGCCAAGCCGATCTTCTGCAGGCCGAGTTGGACCAGATCAGGAAACGGCTGGAAGAAATCGACGCCACCAAAGGCAGTTGAGATGCCGTAGAGGAATAACGGTAAAAAATGCTTTCGCAAACTGAAGGTCTTTGCTGCTTTGAAACCGGGTTCTCTGTTTGCCTTTGGAAACCCGGTTTCCTCAATCAATCCGGCTGGCATTCTGATATGCGGTGGTCCTCGGAAAAGAATTTGCAAGCCTTTTGTTTGACTTTAATAAAAAGGAGAAGAGGAGTGAAAGTAGCTTTTACAACATCGGGCGATCATTTTGATGCATCCTTGGACAGCCGGTTTGGCAGGGCGCCGAAATTTCTGATTTATGACATGGATAGTGAGACATTCGAGATCATTGACAACAAGCAGAATTTGAACGCCGCTCAGGGGGCTGGTATTCAGTCGGCGGAGACGGTTGCCCGATCGGGGGCAAAGGCACTGGTCACAGGCCATTGCGGTCCAAATGCTTTTCGTGTGCTGAGTGCCGCCGGTATCAGGATTTTTCATTCGGATGCGAAGACCGTTGCGGCTGCACTTGAAGAATACCGCAGAGGATTGCTTCCGGTGGTTGATGGGGCCGATCAGGAGGGACACTGGATATAGGATATAATCAGGGTGGTCGGCATGGAAAAATCGAAGGGGAATTTTGAAATACGTTATAGGGGGGCTTGTCCGACGGTTTTGGAAATAATTGCCCTGTGAGCAGAGAAAGGAGAGTTAAGTGCGAAGAGTTATTGTGGTCGGTGGTTCTGCCGCCGGGCCAAAGGCTGCGGCGAAAGCGCGACGTTTGGATGAAGAGGCGGAAATCATCCTGATTCAAAAAGATCCGGATCTTTCGATGGCCTCATGCGGATTTCCATATTACGTCGGCGGATTTTTTGACGATCGGAATATGCTGTTAGCCACCCCGACCGGAATTGTCCGTGATCCGATTTTCTATATGAACGCGAAGAAAATTGTTGCCCGCGTTCAAACGGAAGCCGTGGCCATCGACCGTGATCGGAAAATTGTTTTCTGCAAAGACTTGACTACGGGAGAAACGGAAGGACTGCCTTATGATTCCTTAATTCTTGCAACCGGATCGGTTCCCAACATGCCGAAGGTTCCAGGAACCGCTCTCCAGGGAATTACGACACTCCAGAAAATGAAGGATGCGGATTACCTAAGGAAAGTAAGGGATGAGAAAAAAATCAAAAAAGCCGTTGTCATCGGCGGCGGCTTGATCGGTATCGAGACCTGCGAAGCCCTTCAACTGGCGGGCATTGACATTACGATCATCGAAATGCTGCCGCAACTTCTGACCTTCCTTGATTGGGAATTGGCCAAATTGGTGGAAAATCATGTCCGAAGCAACGGGGTTAACGTGATCACGGACAACGGCGTTTCGGCTTTTTTGGGTCAGAACGGAAAATTAGCAGGGGTTAAGCTGACCAACGGCACGGAGTTGCCCTGCGAACTGGCGGTCGTGGCGGTCGGTATCCGGCCCAATGTAAAACTCGCGGCAGATGCAGGTCTTGCCGTCGGCGAAGCGGGTGGAATTCAGGTCAATGAATATCTGCAAACAACCGACCCGCATATTTACGCCGCCGGAGACTGTATCGAAGTCAACAATCGGATTACCGGCCTAAAAGTACATGCGCCCTACGGCGATTTGGCGAATCTTCAGGGCCGTATTGCCGGAGAAAACGCAGTTTTGGGAAATGCCGTCAAATTTCCGGGAACGATCCAAACCGGAATCTGCAAAATTTTTGAATACGCCGCCGGAATAACGGGTTTGACGGAGCAGTCGGCTCATCAGGCCGGCTTTGACATTTTGACGGTGACCAATTCAAGTCCGGATAAACCGGGATTCATGAATGGTAAGCTGCTCGTTACAAAGCTCGTCGTGGAAAGGCAGAACGGGCGTGTCCTCGGTGCTCAGTGCATCGGGCCGGGTGATGTAGCCAAACAGATTGCACAGTGGGCCACGGCAATTTTGGGAAAACTCTCCGTGGATGATTTAATCAATGCAGACCTGCCTTATGCACCGCCTTTCTCCCTGGCGATCGATCATTTTATCGCAACGGCGCACCTGATGCAGAACAAGACGAAAAACCGCCTGAAAGGGATCGGTGCCGTAGAGGTAAAGGATAAGATTACCGCCGGATTGCCCCTTTTCATGCTGGATGTCCGCGATGCGGAAGAATATGAGATGATGCGTTTGGGTGTCGGAGAAAAACTGATTCCTATT
>JAGVTI010000230.1:0-397 GCA_019136935.1 Deltaproteobacteria bacterium | reverse complement strand
GGACATTGCGCAAAAGACTCGGCGAGCTTCCGGCGGATAAAAAGATGGAAATCGTCTGTTATTGCAAAATATCCTTGAGAGGATATGAAGCGGCCTTGATTCTGGAGGCAAACGGCTGGGAAAATGTCCGGGTCATGGAGGGCGGTATCATGGCTTGGCCGTATTCTCGAGAAAAATAGATCCGTTTTGCGGTTAAAGTAATCTGCAGGCCGGGTGGCGTAAGAGGATGACCCGGTTCAGGATACCAGGCTGACCCGGCGGGCAGGAACCATTACGGAAACGGTTCGCTGATGGAAAAGATAACGGTTTTGGATAAAACCTTACAAGGTTGAGGGTTGGAGGAGGAGTCGGATGATTCTCGCGGTTGCTTCCGGAAAAGGAGGAACCGGCAAAACGA
>JAGVTI010000312.1 GCA_019136935.1 Deltaproteobacteria bacterium | reverse complement strand
GTCATTGCAGTACCTGCCGCGTCCTGCTTCAGGCTCAACCACTTGAGCTCGGGCCAATCATTTGGCACAGTCCGGCAGTTTTTTGTAAGCCTCTGCAAAGCCCGCGAGCGAAAACGTGTGAATTGACGGGTCGCCACCGTCAAAATTGACCTGGATTTTTACTACTTTCCCTTTCAGCATGTTCTCCACAATGCTCTTGCCTAGAATAGGATTTTCAGGTTTTATGGGAATAAGCGCTCCGTCATCTACCTGCAACTTGATTTGCTTGGATGTTCTGAAGTAGGCCCCTGTATTCTTACCGGAGAATGTGACGTTGTTGTTCGGATAACTTACTTCTAAGTAGGTGGTTCCGAACTTCGGATTCTTTGCTTTATCAAGGTAATGCGGCGAGGACGTGAGAGTACATGCCTTGAGTTCTCCAGTGATGCCGACCTGGGTTACCGTCCACTGCTTGTTTTTGTAGAACGCCTTCACATATGGATCCCCGGCATACGTGGCCGAATTTGCGAGCAATATTATCGCTATTGCAAGGATATATTTCTTCATTGTAGAACCCCTCCTAATCGTTGCATTACTACGCCTAACGTCGCAGTTGGCATTCTGGGGCCGGTATACTTAATTTCCACGCTAGGATCGCAAAACCACCGAGCGTATTTTTTGATTGGGATAATAGTTCATGCCCCCGTGCAGACGGAAGCAAGAGTAAAACTCCAGGTGAAAGTTGTCAACGATTTTCTGAGGATTATTTAGGGTTTACCGCACTTCTTTTCCAGACGGGTGCGGCGGTAAGTGAGGCGTTCCTGTTCGTCGGAATGGTGGCGGGAAATCAATTCCAGGGTTGAGCAGACGAGACAGAGGGCCTGTTCCGGATTCCTGTCCCGGTGTCATACCGGCGGAAAACCGCCATCTGTACACAGCGGGTTGGGATGATATGTTATCTATTTTTGTATGCGTTTATGAAATCGGCATCGGTGATACCCGCCTGTTTGATCGCGCTTCGAAGGGTACCTACGGCGAGTTCTTTATGGAGAGGAATGACGCAACCTCTATCGTCTTTTCGTAATACTACATGGCTGCCCCGTTGCCGGACAACTTTGAAGCCCATTCTTTCAAACAGATTGATCGCTTCATTGCCGGAAATGTGTGGCAGTTCAGGCATTCACCGCCACCTCAAAGGTAGTGAGGAAGGGACGTTGTGTTTTCTGCTCGGGAAACTCTTCTAGATATAATTCAGTTGCTTCCTTCAGATTATCAATCGATTCTTCGATTGTTTTTCCCTGACTTGCCGTACCGACTTCCGGGCATTCGGCAACATACAGATCGCCTTCTTTATGCACTATAGCTGTAAATAATTTATTCATGTGCTGTTCCTTTTTTGAAAATTTGAGGCATTTTACAGTTTTTATTCAATTATATCAATTGATTATTTTCTTCAGATAACTTCCTGCAAAACGTATTTCTTAGGGTTTACCGCACTTCTTTTCCAGGCGGGTGCGGCGGTAAGTGAGGCGTTCCTGTTCATCGGAATGGTGGCCGGAGATCAACTCCAGGGTGGCGCAGACCAGGCAAAGGGCTTTGTCCGGGCTCTTGTCCCGGTGTTCGTACCACTTGGCCAGCTCTTCGCAGGCGAAGCAGTCGGCGGGGTCGGCGAGGAGCATCTCCTCCCAGATCGCCACGGCTGCTTTCCAGTCCTTGTCGCGTTTCAGGTGGAGGGATAACTGCCTCCGGGCTTCCCGGGAGACCTGCAGATGGCAGGAAGCGCACAACTCGTGGAGGCGGCTCCGCCCCTGTTCGTGGCGGGTCCGGTCGATGAGGAGCCGCGCCGCCGCCAGGTGGTCCCCTTCCCTCTCCTTTGACCGATCGCCCTCGCCGGTTAAGATTTCCGACAGGTGGCGCGCCAGGGCCGACATCGATACCACGTCCAGGTGATTGTGCCGGAAGACGTCCACCATGAACCGGGGGTGGCGGTGCCTGAGCCACCGGAAATAGCGCTCGGGGATTTCCCAGCCGGGGATATCGTCGCCTCGTTCGAGGCCGAGCACCTGCTGCTCCACCGTACCCAGGCGGCTGTTCTCCAGGCGATGTCCCAAAAGGCGCCGCGTCGGATGAAGGAGATCGAGGTGAGGCAACCCCGTCAGAGGATCGGGGAGGCGGTTCATGATGAACCGGGTGGAAAGGAGATTGACGTCGAAGGCTTTGCCGTTGAAAGTCACGAGAAAGCCCTTCGCCTTCGCCAGTTCGCGCAGATACGCGAGGCACGCCCGCTCCTCCGGGTAGTCCCGGACGAATAGCTGCCGCGTGACGAAGGTCGAACCTTCGAACCAGCCGAGGCCGATGAGGAAGGCGACGGTCCCCGTACCGCCGGAGAGGCCCGTCGTTTCGGTGTCGAGGTAAAGGCCGTCCCGGACGGTCATGGCGGCCAGGTCGGCGTTGCCCGCCAGGACCGACAGGGCGTCCATATCGGCGGAGAGAAAATCGGCCACGCACTGGTTTCCATGCCAGTGGGAGGGTTTCAGGGCCGCTTCGACCGAATAGAACCGGCCGTGCTCGTTTTCCCGCTCCTCGCCGGGGAGGAGTTCCTGGAGGAGGTGCGCCTTCTTAGGGTCAGCGGCTGATCCCGCCTGCAGCCTTCTTTCCCGGCCGGTCGTCACGGCCTCGATGCGGTGCCGGAGATCGGTGAGGGTCTTTTCGCGGTGGTCTTGCGTCGCTTCCGACTTTTCACCCGTCAGGCGCTGGAGGCGATCTTTGAGGGCCATGGTTCGTTCCTTTTATGAATCAATATTTCATATATGCAAATGATTACAGCGCTTTAAAATGCCGTCAATTTCTCTGAAAGCATGAGCTTCCCTCCTCCTTGACGGGGGAGGGTCAGGGTGGGGGGTGTCTGTCAAACACCTGTTACGGAAGTTATTATCCCCCTCCCCTTCATCCCCCCTCCCGCCAGGAGGCTGTGTCGTAATGTCATTCTGAGCCGTCAGGCGAAGAATCTCGTTTTTTGACATCCTGTTATGATTAGATTCTTCACGGAGTTTATCCTTGAGCGAAGCGAAGGATTCAGAATGACCTCAAACGGCAACCGGGTATTACGACACAGTCTCCCGATCCGATATCCAGGCAAAGTAACTTCCTGCAAATGGATCCCGGGTCAAGCCCGGGATGACAGATTAAAGATTTCTCCCTGCGGTCGAAATAGCAATAACAACTCGAAATGACGTCCAGAAATCTCCCGTTTTATGAGATCCTTTGCATTCGCTCAGGATGACAAAATCAATTTAGTTCAGATGACAATGAAGATGATCTCGATGATCATGTGGCTGGTTGAGATGACAACAAAATGAGGGGAGATGTCAATAGAATAATAAGAGAAATAGATTCACGAGATTAAGTCCGCTGTCCGCGCAAAAGCCCCAGGATCATGAGGGCGACTTCCTTGGCCGTCGGGCCGACTTCCAGGGTGGGTCCCACGCAACTGGGGCAACCAAACCGGCAGGGGCAGGAGCGGATCAGGTCTTCCGCGGCTTTCAGAAGCCCGTCGTGGCTGCCGTAGAGGAGTTCGGAAAAACCGATGCCGCCGGGGTAGGCGTCGAAGAGAAAGATCGTCGGTTCGAAGATCTCCAGGGCCATGACGTCGGCGTTTTCCTTCTCCCGGCTTGCGGCGTTTCCCGGCCGGAACGCTTCCGCCCGATGGAGGACCCAATCGCCCTTTTCGTCGCCGATGGAGCGGTCGAGGTCCCGCGTCTCCGACATGAGGAACATGGCCCCCAGGTTATGGAGGGTATAGGCCAGACCGGCGAGGCCGTCGATGATCTCCGCCCGGTTGTACGGAAGGGCCCCGATGACGTCCCGGTTCAGGGTGAACCAGTAGCTCGTCGTGTGCATGTCCTTCTCGGGC
>JAGVTI010000008.1 GCA_019136935.1 Deltaproteobacteria bacterium | reverse complement strand
GAAAAAACGGCAAAGAAGCCCTGGAATATGCGGTCGAGATGCTCGACATGGTTGGAATCGATCATCCGGAAAAACGGGCCCGGGATTATCCCCACCAGATGAGCGGCGGAATGCGGCAGAGAATCATGATCGCCATGGCCCTTGCATGCAAGCCCCGCCTGATGATCGCCGACGAGCCGACGACGGCCCTCGACGTGACGGTACAGGCGCAGATCCTCGAATTGATGGAGGATCTGAAAAAACGGATCAACACCTCCATTTTGTTCATCACCCACGATTTGGGCGTGATTGCCCATTTCGCCCAGAACGTCGCCATCATGTATGCGGGAAAGGTTGTGGAACAGGCGCCGGTCGGCTCTTTTTTCAACTCGCCCCTGCACCCGTATTCCCTCGGCCTGATCGAGGCGGTCCCGGTCATCACAAAAGAATGGGACCGGAAAAAGCGCCTGCGGATGATTCCCGGCATGGTGCCGGACATGACGGCGTCGATTGAGGGATGCGCTTTCCAGGACCGCTGCGGTTACGTGATGCCCGTCTGCCGTGAGCGCGAACCGGAATTGATCGAAAAGAGGGCGGGCCATCATGTCCGCTGCTGGAAATGGGCGTAATGGAAAATGGGAACATCCTCCTGGAAATCAGGGGATTGAAAAAATATTTTCGCACCCGGAGTCTCCAGTATTGGAAACAGGAGGGGTTGGTCAGGGCGGTCGATGATGTTTCCATGAAAATCAGGTCGGGTGAAACCCTGGGGCTGGTTGGAGAGAGCGGATGCGGAAAGTCGACCCTGGCGAAACTCATCATGGGACTGGAAAAGCCGACGGCGGGAGAAATCCTGTTTGAAGGCGAAAACATCGCCGGTTATTCGCGGGGAGCCTGGAGGGCGTTCAGGAACAAGGTGCAGATCATTTTCCAGGATCCTTATGCTTCCCTGAACCCCCGGAGAACGGCGGGCAAGACCATCGGAGAGCCGTTCTTTATCCGCCGGAAAGGTCTCGGGAAAAAGGAAATAGACGAACATGTAGCCCGCCTGCTGGCACGGGTCGGGTTAAGCCGCGACCAGGCCGATCGATATCCCCATGAATTCAGCGGCGGCCAGAGGCAACGGATCGGCATCGCCCGTGCCATATCCGTGGAACCCTCCCTCGTCATCGCGGACGAACCGGTTTCCGCCCTGGATGTCTCCATCCAGGCACAGATATTGAACCTCCTGAAGGATTTGCAGGATCAACTCCACCTGACTTATCTGTTCATCAGCCATAACCTGGGAGTGATCCGGCACATGAGCGATCGCGTTGTCGTGATGTACCTGGGCCGGATCGTCGAATCGGGAACAAACGAAGCGATTTTCGGCGACCCCCGTCATCCGTACACCCGGCTCCTGCTTTCCGCGATCCTCGAGACCCATGCGGAAAAAGGGAGGAAGGCGACCGGCGGACCGGGTGAATCGAAGAACATGGTGCGGCCGGAGGCATGCCGGTTTTATCCGCGATGCCCCATCGCGGGGGATCGCTGCCTGGCGGAATCACCTGAATTGCTCCGGGTAGCGGACGATCATGCCGTCGCCTGTCACTTCGGAATCCATTGAAACGAAAGGGATCGATCGATGTTGAATGAGAAGCGGATTTTTTTCCAAAGCGGAGACCTGACATTGGAGGGCCTGTTCGCCGATGCGGGATCGGAAAAAGGCGCCGTCGTCTCTCATCCCAATCCGGTAATGGGCGGAACCATGCATAACAACGTGGTCGAGTGCCTTGTCCGGGCATTTTATGAAAACGGTTTTTCAACCCTGCGATTCAATTTTCGAGGCGCCGGGCGGAGCGAGGGGGATTTCGATGAAGGAGCCGGGGAGCAGGATGACCTGGACAATGCCGTATCCTTCCTCATGGCCGCTGGGGTTAAAACCGTTTCCCTGGCCGGTTATTCCTTTGGGGCCTGGGTGACGGCAAATTATCTCCGGGCGGGGCCGCCCGTGGACCGGGTGATCCTGGTGGCGCCGCCGGTCAGTGTGGACCGCTTTCCGGGAGAAAACATCGCAGGGCATGTCGATCTGGTCGTCTGCGGCGACCGCGACCCCTTTTGCCGGGTGGAAGATATCGTGTCTTTTGCTGATACGGTGCGCTCGAAAATCATGTTGATCTCGGGGGCGGATCATTTTTTTGCGGGAAAAGAGGGTAGATTGATGAAAATCCTGCAGGAAGAAGGCTTTTCCCTGTAAAAAAGTATTGCAATCTGTTTTTCCCGATGCTACAAAATTGGACATAGAAATGGTGGTATTGGGAATATTCTTGAGTATCCGTTTTAAGTGCAAGAGAATCGTCAGGCAGTTGGGGGCCACAACCATCTCAAAACCGGTATGAGGTGGTGTGGTTTTTTTGTTTTAAAGTCGACCATCTTTAAAGGAAAGGGGGAAAGGGTTTTGGCAGAAGGAAAGGTAAAATGGTTCAATGAGAAGAAGGGGTTCGGTTTTATCGAAAATGACGAAGGGGGCGATGTATTCGTTCATTACAGCGCCATCCAGGGTTCGGGTTTCCGAACGCTGCATGAAGGGCAGCGCATCAGCTTCGATATCGAACAGGGAAACAAGGGACCCAGTGCTGTAAACGTGCAGAAATTGTAAAATTATTCATAACGAATCGGAATATGCTTCAATACGGCAGGGTATTGAAGCATATTTTTATTTTAAATGAAGAATCCCGCTATCCGCGGTTTATCGATCATGGAAAAGAATCTGATTGTCATTCTTGGGCCGACCGCATCGGGGAAAACATCCCTGGCCGTTCGACTGGCCCGTGAGTTCGACGGTGAAATCATTTCCGCCGATTCGCGCCAGGTTTACAGGGGCATGGACCTCGGAACGGGAAAGGATTTATCCGAATATGAGATGGAAAACAGGGCTATTCCCTACCATCTGATCAATGTCATCGATCCCGTGGAGGAATTTAACCTGTTTGAATTTCAGCGCCTCTTCGTTCAGAGTTTCCTCGATATTACGGGAAGGAAGAAATGGCCTATTCTGGTTGGAGGCACCGGATTATACCTGGAATCGGTCGTTTTGAATTACCGCCTGAGGAAAGTCGGCGAGGACAGGCAGCTTCGGGAGCGCCTTGCCGTTCTGGACATGGATGCCTTGCGCGGGCTTTATTTGTCGTTTGCCGGAAACGCTCCCCATAATAAAACGGACATGACCGACCGGTCTCGGCTGGTCCGGGCGATTGAGATTCTAAGCCATGCCCGCGATGCATCCGACGCCAGCGACCTGGTGGCGTATCCCGAGATTTCGCCCATCGTGATCGGTGTACGATGGGAACGGTCCGAACTGAGGCGGCGGATTACCAGGCGCCTTCGGGACCGGATCGATGCCGGCTTGATCGGCGAGGTCCGGCGGCTGAAAGAAGAAGGGCTTTCCTGGGAGCGTCTCGACGCCTTCGGTTTGGAGTACCGCTATATCTCCCTGTTCCTCCGGGGGATATTGACCGAGGAAGAGATGTTCAAAACCCTGGAGACACGGATACACCAGTTCGCCAAGCGCCAGGACACCTGGTTTCGGAGGATGGAGCGTAAAGGCGTGGATATCCATTGGATAAACGGACATGATTACGAAGAGATGAAAGAACATATTCATACGTTACTTTAGATAATGAAAAACCACGTGGAAAAATACCTGGACCGGTATGCCGAGAAGGGGCCCTGGAAACTGGAGGCGGCTTCTCTCCGAGGCATCCGGAATGCCGTGGTGATTCCAGCCCTGGCCGAATATCCCACCATTTTAGAAACCTTATACAGCCTTTCCCTGAATTCGCCGCTTGAATTGGCCAGAACCCTGGTGGTCTGTGTGGTCAATAACCGCGTTCTCCCGCATGCCGGGGAAGAGGAGGTCGTCAACAACGGGAAAACACTGTCGGTCCTCCGATCTCT
>JAGVTI010000340.1 GCA_019136935.1 Deltaproteobacteria bacterium | reverse complement strand
TTCAGGGGGTTGCGGATTTCATGGGCCACCCCCGCGGCAAGCTGCCCGAGGGCGGACAGTCTCTCCGCTTTATCCAGTTGACGATCCATTTCGACGATGCCGGCCAGGTGCGCTTTCTGATTCTTGTACATGAGCCACATGGACAAAAGGGCGATGATCACGATCAAAACCATGAAAACGAACATGTTCCGCGTGTTTTCCTCGATGAGCCTGTCCGCGTTTCCCCGGTCCAGTCCCAGGCGGGCGACACCGATAATTTCACCGTTCAGTTTCAGCGGGGAGGCGACATCCATGATCTGTTTTCCCAGATAGAAAACCTTCCTGCTGGCCAGACCTTGCCGGCCGGCAAGAATTTCCGCCAGGGGCATGTCACCCGGACGCCATTTCCGGGGGACATTTCCTGTTTGGGCATAGCGTTTTCCGGTCTGATCGATGGCGATCATGTAAATCAGGCCCAGTCCGTGGGCGCCCCCGGATTCCTCCACCGCCTGTTCGATGGATACCCGGGTTCCCCAATAACGGAGACCGGCGCGGTCGAGGGCGATGATAATCGTTCCGCTGCCGTCTTTTCGATTCAAAGCGATAAAACCGATTTTCTTTTCTTTTGCATATTGTGCAAAGATCCGGAGATCCAAAAACGGGTGCACGATTTTTTCCCCCGTGACGTTTTCCGGGCTGCGGATATCCAGTTCGATGCGGCTGCTCTCGAAAATGATGCGTCCTCCCCGGTCCATTACGCCTGCATACCAGAGACCCTGTTCGGAAACAAATTTTTGCAGATAAGCGGTGGTTAACTTGTTTTCCTTCCAGAGTTCATCGATCCCCTTTCCCATCCCGACGAGGGCCTTGTTGAGCCGCTGCTGAGAACCGTCCAGGGAGTCCGGGTTGCCGTGCTGATAGGCCTTGATCAGGTTGTTCAGATTCTCTTCCGCCAGGCTTTGAAGCACGCTGACCACGCTGGATCCGCGGTTTTCAATGAAATCGTTGATGGTTTTGTCGATGCGGCGGATATCCATGATGCCCATGACCAGAATGAGGCCGATGAAAACGAGGCAGGCGAGCGCGACAGCCAGCGGCTGAATGGGCGAGCGGTCGTCGCTTGTGGGGTGGTATTGCCAGATCAGTTTTTTTTCGTTTTTCATTCCGAATGTCCTTTGAAATGGATCCCCGGTTATTCAAGACGACGGTGTGAAAAAGCCTGATTCGACATTTTTGTCGAACCGGCAGATAGGGATGTAACGATCATAACTATGCGAATTAAATAGCCTATTCATTTTGTCAAAAAAGTATTTCGACATTTTTGTTTTCGCAGTCAGGGTGCTGGGAATCAAGATGCCCGTTATATCGATATGTTACGCATTAAATGGAAAATGGCACATTATCTGCAATTAAAAAGCCGAAAGGATAAAAACCCGGCAATAGACAAGGGGCATGTTGAGCCGATAGACGATCCAAAACCGTGAGGGGTGAAAGGCCCCCATCCTCTCTAACCTCGGGGAGGCCAAAAGCCTCCCCCTTCCTCCTTCATTCGAAAACCTTTTCCATTTAAGCCGGTCCAAACCCGTTTTGCATGATGCGGGGTGTCTTTTGCCTGAAATATCACCGCCGCGCCGTCCCGGCTTTTCGTCATGTCATGAAAAGCGGGGGTTGTTGGATACCCGCCTGAAAATCTGGAACTGACCGGTTAAACAGGCCAAATCGTTCATACCATCCCCGCCGGCGGCCGTCAACGTCAATCGCGGTGCGGGAATTGTTTGCAGAAGCTCGGGCCGATCGAGGAAATTGTCTCCGAAGGGAGAATAACGTGGAAAAGCTTTTTTAAAAAAGGTGTTCCATCAATTGACGGAGATTGCCGATCGGAATCAGCTTGATTTGATGCGATGCGGACGGATTTCCCTTTCGTGTTTGAGGCAGAAGACAACGGGTAAATCCCATGCGGGCCGCTTCCCTCACCCTTTCTTCGATCTGGGAAACCCTCCGGATTTCACCCGTAAGCCCCACTTCACCCAGTACAACCGTCTGTGGCCCGATCGGCCGGTCCAGAAAACTGGAGAGGATGGCCGAAACCACCCCCAGATCGACGGCGGGTTCATCGACCTTGATGCCGCCGGTCACGTTGAGAAAGATATCGTGGCCGCAGATATTTTTCCCCCATACCTTATCCATGACGGACGTGAGCAGGGAAACCCGGTTGTGATCGACGCCGATGGTCGTTCGCCGGGGTGTTCCGAAAAGGTTGGTTCCGACCAGGCTCTGTATCTCGATCAGGATGGGCCTGGTTCCTTCGATACTGGGAACGACGACGGAACCGACCGTGCCGTCCGGTCTTTCGTTGAGGAAAAAGGAGGAGGGATTCAGGACCTCTTTCAGGCCGCTGTCGCCCATTTCGAAAACGCCGACCTCGTTGGTCGGACCGTAGCGGTTCTTGATGGCCCGGATGATGCGGTAGGGATGTCCCGAATCGCCTTCGAAGTAGAGGACCGTATCCACCATGTGCTCCAGGATCTTGGGGCCCGCGATGGCGCCGTCTTTGGTGACATGGCCGATGATGAAGACGGGGAGCCCGGTTTTTTTTGCCAGAAGCACGAACTGCTGCGCCCCTTCACGGACCTGGCCGACACTTCCCGGGGCGGAGGAAAGACTCGACGTATAGGTGGTCTGGATGGAATCGACCACGAGAATTTTCGGCTGAATATCCCGGACGTGCTGGAGGATTTTCTCGATGGATATTTCCGTGAGGACAAGCAGATTTCCGGATAGTGCGGAAACGCGCTGTCCCCGGAGGCGAATCTGTTTCGCCGATTCTTCCCCTGAAATATAGAGCACTTTGCTGCCCCGGACGGCCAGATTCTGAAGCACCTGGAGAAGCAGGGTCGATTTGCCGATGCCGGGTTCCCCCCCGACCAGGATAACGGAACCGCCGACGATTCCTCCGCCCAGGACCCGGTCCACTTCCTCGATCCCCGTTTCAAACCGGTCTCCTTCCTCCGCAACGATCTCGTTGATGGGCAGGGGCGGGGTATCGAAGGAAAGTCCGGCGTCTCTTCCCGGAATGGCCGCCGGTTCTTCTTCCTCGACGAACCGGTTCCAGGTCCCGCAGGCAGGGCACTTCCCAAGCCACTTGGCCGACTGGTAGCCGCAATCCTGACAGAAAAAGACGGTTTTTGCCGGTTTCATCCCTGTATTTCCATTTTCCCCTTTGATTGATCGTAAGCGGTCGATAACATATGTTTTTTGCAAGGGTTCGTCAATATGAAAAGAGTTGTCAAAATAACTTGAGTAATACCCGTATAACTGATATAGAAACCCGCTGTTTCAAAATTGATGAATCCGTAAACAGTCCGTTTTTGTCATTCCGGGGAGGCCCAGGCGGCGAAGAATCCGTTCAGGTATGGGATCCTTCGTTCAGGGGGGGCATATGGAATGTTTTTACGCGGTCGTCAAAATCATCAAGGAAAGGAAATGGGTACATGTACAATCCAAATTTCAGTTCCGGGCCTTGCAGCAAGAGGCCGCAGTGGTCTCTCGACGCCCTGAAGGATGCGGCGGTGGGGCGTTCCCACCGGTCGAATCTGGGTAAAGAGAAACTGTCCAAAGCAATCGAAGAAACGAAAGCCGTACTGGGAATTCCCGAGAATTACCTCGTCGGGATTCTTCCCGGTTCAGATACAGGAGCGTTTGAAGGGGCCATGTGGAGTCTGCTTGGTCCCAAAGCAGTGTCAGTTCTGGTATGGGAGAGCTTCAGCGAAGGCTGGGCCACCGATATCAACAAGCAGCTGAAATTGAATGCAACGATCTTGAAGGCCGATTACGGTAAAATTCCGGACTTGAAGGCCGTCGACTGGACAAACGATGTGGTGTTCGTGGCCAACGGCACGACGAGCGGGACCGGGAAGGTCTGACCCTGTGCGACGCGACCAGTGCGGTTTTTGCCATGGATGTGGACTGGTCCAAAGTGGACGCCCTGACTTTCTCCTGGCAGAAGTGTCTGGGAGGGGAGGGGGCCCATGGCATTCTGGTGCTGAGCCCCCGGGCCTGCGACCGGATTGCATCTTACGATCCTCCATGGCCGATGCCCAAGATTTTCCGTATGAAGAAATCCGGGAAGGTGAATGAAGGTATTTTCGTAGGAGATACCATCAATACGCCCTCGATGATCTGTGTGGAGGATTATCTCGATGCCCTCAAATGGGCGAAAAATATCGGCCTTAGAGGCTTGATCGAAAGAAGCCGAAACAACCTGAAGGTCGTCGAAGACTGGGTTGCGAAAAACGATTGGGTGGAGTTTCTTGCGGAGTCCAAGGATATCCGCTCCAATACATCAGTTTGTCTCATGGTGAAGGATCCGAAGGTGAACGGTCTTTCCAAGGAAGATCAATCCAAGTTCCTGAAAGGTATCGCCAGCGATCTCGCGAAGAAGAACATCGCTTACGATATCAATTCTTACAAGGACGCCCCGGCCGGTTACCGTTTCTGGTGCGGGCCGACCATCGAAGCCGAAGATTTGAAAATCGCCCTGGCGGAAATGGAAAAAGTTTTCCGGGAAAAGGTTGCCGCATTATAAAAACACAACAACCTGTATTCACAATGGGAGGAATCACATGAAAAAAGTATTGATCAGCGACAGCATGTCCAGCGAAGCTGTTGAGATATTCAAGAAGGCGGAGGGGATTCAGGTCGACGTCATCACGAACCTGACCCCCGATGAACTCAAGGCGGTCATTAAGGAATACGACGGCTTGGCCGTGCGCTCTTCGACAAAAGTGACCAAGGAAATTCTGGAAGCGGCCACGAACCTGAAGGTTATCGGCCGGGCGGGCGCCGGTCTGGACAATGTGGATATCGCCGAGGCGAGCAAGCGGGGTATCGTCGTCATGAATACCCCCGGCGGGAACACGGTTACCACGGCGGAGCATGCCCTGGCCATGATGATGGCCATGGCCCGGAAGATCCCCCAGGCAACGGCGAGCATGAAAGCCGGAAAGTGGGAGAAGAGCAAATTCATGGGTAACGAGCTCTCCAACAAGACTTTGGGTATTATCGGTATCGGCCGTGTCGGAGGCGTGGTTGCCGACCGGGCCCAGGGCCTGAAGATGAACGTTCTGGCATACGATCCCTTCATTTCCCCCGAAGCGGCGGCGGAATCGGGAATCAACCTGGTTCCCCTGGATGAGCTTCTTGCCAAGTCGGATTTTATTTCCCTCCACAGTCCCATGACCAAGGAAACGAAAAACATGATCAACGCCCAGGCCTTTGCCAAGATGAAGAAGGGTGTGTTCATCATCAATTGCGCCCGCGGCGGCATCGTCAACGAGAAGGACCTCGCCGATGCGATCGTGGCCGGCAAGGTGGCCGGCGCGGCTCTGGACGTGTTCGAGGAAGAGCCCACCAAGAATCATGAACTGGTTGCCCTGGATCAGGTCATTGCGACGCCTCATCTGGGCGCCTCGACGGATGAGGCCCAGGTCAGCGTGGCCATTGCGATCGCCGAGCAGATAGTGGATTACCTGACGAAGGGTGAAATCCGGAACGCGTTTAATTTCCCGTCCGTCAGCGCGGAACTGATGACGGTATTGGGTCCCTACATGACGCTGGGTGAGCAACTCGGAAAGTTCCAGGCCCAGATCGTCTCCGGCGGCATTCGGGAAGTGAACATCGAATACGGCGGGGAGATCCTGAATTACGATATCGCCCCCGTCACCATTTCCCTGTTGAAGGGCTTGATGAAGCCGATTCTCAATGAAGACGTGAACGATATCAACGCCCCGATCATC
>JAGVTI010000212.1 GCA_019136935.1 Deltaproteobacteria bacterium | reverse complement strand
TGATCGGAGCCGGCATCGTCAAGGGGGGGCTGAAGGTGCTCATTTGGAAAGGAATTATCAAAACAGGTTGTTTTATCGTTATTTCTCCCCTGATCGGCCTGGCGCTCGGTTTTCTTTTCATGATCATCACCTTAAACGTATCGCGCCGGACCAACGTGGCAAGGGCCGACCGTAATTTCAGGAGATTGCAGTTATTTTCCGCAGCCATTTTCAGTATCAGCCATGGAACAAACGATGCTCAGAAAACCATGGGAATCATCGCAATCGTCCTGTTCAGCAGCGGTTATCTCGGACCTACATTCCATGTCCCCATCTGGGTGGAAGTGAGCTGTTATTCCGTCATTGCCCTGGGGACCATGATGGGAGGATGGCGCATCGTTAAAACCATGGGCACCAAGATCACGAAGCTGCAACCTATCGGCGGTTTCTGCGCCGAAACGGCGGCGGCTCTTTCCATCATCGGGGCTTCTCTTGGCGGGATTCCCGTCAGCACAACCCATACCATTACGGGTGCCATCATGGGGGTGGGCGCCACGAAAAGGTTGACCGCCGTCCGCTGGGGCCTGGCGGGAAATATTGTCTGGGCCTGGATATTAACCATCCCCATCTCCGCCGCCATTTCCGCCCTCATTTTCTTCCTGATATCCCGGTCCTGACCGGATCGAACCATGAAAGGCCTTTCCGTTTCAAGGCTTGAAGGCCTCAATGAGGGAATCCATGTGTTCGCCTTGCCTGAAAAGATTGACGCGGACAAAACCCGCCCGGATGAGGTCGTCCCGGATCTCTTCGAAGGTGTAAGTTCCGCCGCCGTCGGTCGAAACCAGCATGTTGACGGCAAAAACGGCCCCTTCCAAAGGTTCCGTGCGATTGCTCTCCATGACATGATCCCGAATCACGATTCGCCCGCCGGAGATCAAGGAACGGAATACTTTCCGATACAAATCCCGGTTCTGATCAGGGCTGTTCTGATGGATGATGGCGGAAACCCAGACCAGATCTTGCCCGGGAGGAAATTCATCCCGATAGAAGTCGCCGGGAATCAGCGTTACACGATCCAACAATCCTTCCCGCGCAAGGCTTTCGCGGGCCATTTCCATGACTTCGGGCCGGTCGAACAAGGTGGCATGCATCCGCCTGTTGACCCGAAGAAAGGCCATCGTATACGTTCCCGAAGCACCGCCCACATCCAGCAGCGCTTCCGCCGTTTCCGGATGCACCGCCGCCGCAATCTCATCGGCCCGGCCTTTGGCAACGACGTGCATTGCTCCTATAAAAGCTTCGAGTTCCCCCTCTTCATCAACGTGATGAGGCCGGCACTCGGCATGCCGTTCACCCCGAAGCAGGTCGGTCAACCCCGACCATCGATGCCAGAGATGGGCCATATGAAGCAACATGGGCAAAACCGTTCCGGGAGCCTCCTTTGCCAGGAAAGAGGATGCAGGAGCCACACACCGATAGCGATTGTTTTCTTTGGTCAGCAAGCCCAATGCCGTCAAGGCATTGAGCAGAACGGACAACGGCCGGAGATCCGTACCCGTCTGTCCCGCGATTTCGGCAGCGGTCAAGTCCCGCCGCGCCAGAAGCGTGAAAAGGTTCAATTCCGCTCCGGTAAGCAGGATACGGGCTCCCATGAAACTTCGTGCCAATTTCATCACATCTTCCGGATTTTCGAAAACCATGTTTTACCCCCATCAGACTGACGTCGCTCTGTCCTAAACTGCCCCCGATGATTCAGGGATTTTACCCCCGTTCCAGTTCATATGCAATCATCTTCGCGGATTCTTTAACGGCAAATCGATCCGGTCGACGATCAGATGAAAACCCTCCACCTCCTCCACGCGAATGAATTCTCCTTTTTCGATCACCCGCCCCTGTCCGACTATCTCCGCTTTCCATATTTCCCCGTTGACACGCACGTAGCCGGCCGGATTCAGCGGCTCGATCACCGTTCCCCTTTTACCGATCAATGCATGCGTCCCCGTTGCTTTCCGGCCGTCGTACGCACGCCACACGAAAGGAAAAAGGATCACGTCCTTCATAATGAGCAAAGCAATGCTCCCCCAAAACAACCAGGGAGGAACGTTTATCCAGTTACCGGCAATGATCCATATCGCGATGAACAGAAGCAACTCGGGAACTTGGAACAGGGCATATTTGCTTGCAATTCGTAAAGTATATTTGTGCTTTTTCATCAACAATCGATACCCTCCGCCGTGCAAGGATGCATTCCGAGGCCGAACTTTTTTCCGACAGATGAGTTGATTTCCCCCATTCATCGGCGTATTTTGTGTTGCTACTTCCCGCCAAAGTATGCAATATACTTACCCTAAGATCGAATGGTTTTGAAAGCAGTTTCACCTTTTTACGCTGCGAGGCGGTCTTGTTTATCCGTATCAAGGATTGGAAACTGTTTTTTTATGGATATGTGTATGCTGTAACAGTGATAATGTTTACTTGGAGTGAGAAAGGAGGAAGGAGATGAGAAAGAAACTGTTTTTCGTTTTGTGCGCAATGTTGGCCGCGTTGATTCTGTGTGTCCCTTCAATGGCTGCAAATCTTCCCAAGGCATGGTCCATCACGCCTTTTGCAGGCGGTTATTCTTTTGATGATGATGAAAATTTGGACACTTCATGGCTTTACGGATTGAGATTCGGATACAATGTGACCAAGGAATGGTCCCTTGAAGGTGTCGTAACCTATTCGGAGGCGGATGGAGATGACAGGATTGGGGGACCGCACGGCTCCTACAAAAACGATGCCGACATGATCGGCTATCGGTTGGAAGGCCTGTATAATTTCCTGCCCGATACGGATGTTGTCCTCTTCGTCGCCGCCGGCGTCGGAGGAAGAAACCTCGACTATGACAAGGGAAGTACCGAGAATGATGTCATCCTCGATTACGGTGCCGGCTTCAAGTGGTTCTTCGTGGAAGACTGGGCGTTGCGCGGGGATATACGACATCTGTTTGTTGTGGACGAAGCGGATAACAATTTTGAATATACGCTTGGCCTGTCCTATTTCTTCGGCGGTGAAAAAGAAAAACCCGTTCTCCCCGAACCTCCCCCGGAGCCAAAGCCCGCCCCCGCACCGGTTGTTGCCCCGGAACCCGATACCGACGGAGACGGCGTGATCGACAAACTGGATCAGTGCCCCGACACACCGGCAGGGGTAAAGGTTGACGAGGTCGGCTGTCCCCTGGATTCCGACAAGGACGGTGTTTATGATTACCTGGATAAGTGCCCGGACACTCCCATCGAGTTGAAAGTCGACAAAGACGGCTGCCCCATGAAAGTCACCATCAACCTCAACGTCCTCTTCGATTTTGACAAGGCCAACGTCAAACCAAAGTACCATAACGAAATCAAACGGGTGGCCGACTATATGAACGCCTATCCGTGGGAAAAAGCCACCCTCGAAGGACATACATGCAGTCTGGGAACGGACGCTTATAACCAGAAACTCTCCCAGCGCCGCGTTGACAACATCAAGGCGTACCTGGTGGACAAATTCGGAATCAGTGCCGATCGCCTGACCGCCGTCGGCTACGGTGAATCGAAGCCCATCGCAACCAACGATACAGAGGAAGGACGGCAATTGAACCGCCGCGTTCAGGCCGTCATGGAAACCTATATCCGCAAATAAAATTGAACATCTCAGGAAAGAAAGCCCCGGATCGTAAAAATACGCCGGGGCTTTTTTATATCAAAAAACTTTCGCATCACCGACACACGACAATATTTCTCCGCCATAACGAACCTGCCCCCTTGCCGATGCACATAAACGGTTTTCTCACGGATTAAGCCGTTTTGGGGCCTTCACTTGTGATTTCTATCACATATATTACGGATTTACAGGATGTAACTTAAAGTTTTCTCGTCATTCCTGCCGATATAAAATCCGAAAGTATCTTTTATACGGATGAGGTAGATACGAT
>JAGVTI010000031.1 GCA_019136935.1 Deltaproteobacteria bacterium | reverse complement strand
GGGATCATCATGCTGGCCATTGACCATGGGCGGCCCCGGGTCTTCAACCTGAAGGAAGTCCTGGGCAGTTTTATCGATTTCCGCCGGGAAGTCGTCACCCGGCGTGCCCGTTTCGAGCTGGCCCGCGCGCGCGAGCGGGCCCACATCCTCGAAGGTCTCATCATCGCCCTGAATCATATCGATGAAGTCATCGCCGTCATCAAGAAGGCGGCCAGCCCGCAGGAGGCGACGGTCAATCTATGCGCCCGTTTCGGTCTATCGGAAGTCCAGTCCAAGGCCATTCTCGAAATGCGGCTCCAGCGATTGACAGGACTCGAACGTGAAAAAATCGATACGGAATATGCCGAACTGACCCGGTTGATCAATGAACTTCTGAGCATTCTGGGAGACAACCGGAAAATTCTCGACGTCATTATCCGGGAAATGGAAGAAATCAAGGCCCGCTTCGGCGATGAACGGCGGACGGAAATCGTCACCAGTGTCGAGGACATCGGCATTGAAGATATGATCGTCGAGGAGGATATGGTCGTTACGGTATCCCACTCCGGGTATATCAAGCGCAACGCCGTGAGCCTTTACCGCAGTCAACGCCGGGGAGGCCGGGGCAAGGTGGGCATGCAGACGAAGGAAGAAGATTTCGTGGAGAAAATCTTCATTGCCTCGACGCATCATTACATCCTGATTTTCACCAATGCGGGAAGGGTGTACTGGCTCAAAGTATACCAGATTCCCCAGGCGGGAAGAGCCGCCCGGGGAAAAGCTATTGTCAACCTGATCAACCTGGACCACGGGGAACGCCTGGCAGCGATCCTGCCCGTCCGAGAGTTTGCGGACGACAAATCCATCGTCATGGTGACGAAGAAGGGAATCATTAAGAAGACCCCCCTGACGGCCTATGCGAATCCACGTGCGTCCGGGATCATCGCCATGTCCATCGACGAGGGAGACAACCTGATCGACGTCCAGATTACCAACAACCAGCAGGATATCTTTCTTGGAACCCGGAAAGGCAAAGCCATTCGTTTCCACGCAGACAACGTCCGGGATATGGGACGGACCGCCCGGGGTGTGACGGGCATTCGTATGGACGAAGACGACTGCGTGGTCGGTGTCGAAATCCTGGCGGAAGGCAACGCGATCCTGACCGTATCGGAAAACGGTTACGGGAAAAGAACGCTGGTCGTCGAATATCCCCTCCAGCACCGGGGAGGAAAGGGGACCATCAACCTGAAAACCGTGCCCAAAATCGGCTTTGTTTCCGGTGTCTGCCAGGTGACGGGGGAAGAGGATGTGGTCCTCATCAGTGACGCCGGCAAGATCATCCGCCTGCGGGTCGATGAAATTTCTCTGATCCACCGCAGCACCCAGGGGGTGAAGCTCATCGGGTTGGGAGACGAGGAGCGTATCGTCGGCATGGCCCGTGTGGAGCGGGACACCACCCCGGAAACGGCTGACGGCATGGAAGACGACGAAGAAGAGATGTCCGAAGAAGAAGGAGAGGAAGAAGAGATTTGATCCTCTCTTGGGGAGGTCGGGATACGGAAGCAAAATAACGGATGCAATCGAATACCAGCCATATTTCCATCGTCCTTTGCCGGCCCCAGTTTGCCGGTAATGTCGGAGCCGCCGCCCGGTGCGGGAAGAACATGGGTATCGGCCGGCTCGTCGTGGTCGGAAAGCCGAACCTAGACCAGGACGAGATGTACCGGCGCGCCACCCATGTCGCCGCCGAAGTGATCGACGGCATCCGGTATGTCGACAATCTGGAAGCAGCCCTGGCTGATTTTCAGTATATTGTCGGGACGACGGCGCGTCTAGGCGGCGCCCGGGGACCCGTGGTGTCACCCCGGGAAATGGCCGAAAAAGTATCCGGCATTTCGCAGGAGAACCGGGTGGCCCTCCTGTTCGGGCCCGAAGACGCCGGTCTGACCAATGATGAACTCCGCTTCTGCCACCTTGTCGTCAATATTCCTACGGCGGAATTCAAGTCACTGAACCTCTCCCATGCCGTCATGATCCTCTGTTATGAGATTTTTTCCTGCCGGTTATCCACTGAAGGCCGTTTCGTATCCAAATTGGCTTCCTCGCAAGAGCTCGAGGGTATGTACGGACAGGTGGCGGAACTGCTTGTGCGAATCGGGTTTCTGAATTCCCAGAACCCGGAATACTGGATGATGCACATCCGGCGTCTTTTGTCGAGAACCGGTCTCCATTCCAAGGAGGTGAAGATTATCCGTGGGATCTGCCGGCAGATGGACTGGTTTCTTGAGAGTCGTGGGAAAGAGGACAAAAAGACTTGACTTTGCGGGGATGTATCCGTATTAAACCTGAGATCGGCGGCCTCGGGATAAGTCCGTGTTGTCCTTTCAAGAAGGACCAGCGGCGGAGAATCTCTTTTCATTTTAGATCCTTCGTTTTCGTTCTTACGATAAACAGGGTGAGTTTCAACTTTTGCAAAACCACCTGACTGTCAAAGAAGTTCCGATTCAAAAATCCGCAATGAGCAAGGGGGGTCATGCATGAAAATGAATTTTACCTTCACGGGTGCGAAGAAAATCGTCTTCGGAAACGGGTCATTTGATGCCCTGGTGGATTATATCAAGGAACTCAGGGGATCACGTCCCCTGATCGTGCTCGATCAGAATCTCGCCGGTGCGGGTTTTCAGGAGAGAATCGAGACCCTTCTTGCCAAGGGGGGCATGAAATATGTCATTTATGACAAGGTCGTTCCCGAGCCGCCGCTGGAGTTGGTGGATGAGGGAGCGAAAGCCGCCGTCAAGGGAAAGTGCGACTGTGTCGCCGGGATCGGCGGAGGGAGCGCGATGGACACGGCCAAAGCGATCGCGGCCGTTGCGGGAAACAGAGGCAAAGCCGTCGATTATCTCGGCCTGAACAACGTTCCCGGACCGGGCCTGCCTCAGATTCAGATCCCGACCACGGCGGGAACGGGGAGCGAAGTGACCTTCACCGCCGTCTTTATTCGGAAGAACCTGAATAAAAAGGAGGGGATGAACAGTCCCTACCTGTACCCGGACATCGCCCTGTGCGATCCGACCCTGACGGTAACGCTGCCGCCTCAGCCGACAGCGGAAACGGGGATCGATGCCCTGTGCCACGCCATCGAATCCTACACATCCGTTAACTCTTCCCCGATGAGCGAGGTGTTTTCCCTCGAGGCGATCCGTCTCATTTCGGAGAACCTCAGAACCTGCGTCCATAACGGTAGCGATCTCCAGGCCCGGGAACAGATGCTTCTGGGGAGCCTCTACGCCGGGCTGGGTCTGGCCAACGCCGGGGTGACGGCGGTTCATTCCCTGTCCTATCCCCTGGGCGGGCGTTATGGCGTTCCCCACGGTCTGGCCAATACGCTGATCCTGCCTGCCGTCATGGCATACAATCTGCCGGGCGCCCTGGAAAAGTTTGCCGATATCGCCGAAGTGATGGGGGAAGCGACGGAAGGCATGTCACTTCGGGATGCAGCCTATCTGGCGGTGGAAGCCGTCGAGGCCCTGATCGAGGATTGCGGCATCACGGCGACCCTGGAAACCCTGAACATTTCCGAGAAGGTCTTTCCGGAGTTGGCCGAGGTGGCGGCAACCGTGGCGCGGCCCCTGGCGAACAATCCCTGCAAAATGACTCTGGAGGATATGGTCGATATTTACAAGCAATGCTACTGAAAGATACGATAATTGATCGTTAAAACTGGCGGTCTCAAACAGTTCCATTTCCCCTTCCCTTGCGGGAAAGGATCAAAGCCGAGGTTTGGTGTTCCGGGTTTTTCCTGGAATGACGGGGGTATAAAAACAGACGGTTAGATGTTGATGCAGGCAAACGGAGGACAAAGGACATGGCTGGTGCGGAATTGATCGGTAACGAAGAAATGAAGGAAGTGATGGACGTCCTGGAAACGGGCGTTTTCATGCGATACGGATTCGACAAGGAGAGA
>JAGVTI010000043.1 GCA_019136935.1 Deltaproteobacteria bacterium | reverse complement strand
CGGATTGGCCGCTTTCGAACGGTGACGGTTCCGCCGGTTGGGCATCCGCGGGTGACGCCGTCATACCCGGCACAGCGGCGGCGCCGATTTCCGCCAGGTTCAAACCGTCGCGCTCCGGCTTCAGGATACTGTCCGCCGTCAATCCGTTACGTTCTTTGTTCCGTCCCCTTGCCAGCCAGCGGATGATCAAAATTGCCGCCAAAATCAGCATTGTCCCCAAGATGATCGGGTCCCAGGCATAATGTTTCAGGCCAAGGTAATCCTTGTTGGTTGCCAGGGTCAAAACCAGGGCGATTGCCGCGGTGTTCATCAGCGCCCGCTTACGGGCCTTGATCCCGAGATACAATCCCGCAACCGGAACAAGGAACGTCAGCGTGTAAGAAATCCAGTATGCGGCGGGAGGAAAACCGGCATAGGCGTTTAAATGCGGGGGATGCTGCCCGGCCCACGCTTCGATGGCCTCAAAGATCCGGAGATTGGCGGACAGGTAGATCCCGGCAAACAGGCAGGCCTGCAGGATGCCTTTTCGCTTTTTCCGGAAATCTTCCAGTGTGTTGGATTCGGTTTGCAGGCTGATGAGAAAGAGAAGCCCTAAAATAAGGAAAAGAAGCATTCTCCAGCAAAGGGGTGAAAGGGAAAAGGTGATGGGAATTGAACAGAGCGCAGCAGTGCTAATGAGCGCGGCATATAAGAAACCGAATCTCAGATACAGCCAGTACGCAAAAGCACTATTCATTACCAGGAAGGTGAAGAGAACGTGATTCTTATGAAAATCCCAAGGCGCGTGAAATACAGCGGTAATGATACCCACACAGAAAAAAGCCATGCTGTGCAGGGCCAACGCCTCCTCGATTCCATTCCGGTAGAAACGATTTTTCCGGACAACAAATTCCGCAAGGACATACATGGGGATGCTGAAAGACAGAGCAATCAGGCCAAACGACTTTTCATTATCGGCGTCTAAAATCCATGCAGCCAGGCCTACCACAGAGGAAATGCAGAGACTGGTGAAAACAAAACAAAGGGTCCGGAAGAAAAGCGAGGGCTTTGTGAGTTGAGTGGCTGTTCGTTCCTCAATAATCTGTAGTTGATCTTTCGAAAGAAGTCCCGAGCGCCGCCAGGTTTGAGCCCGTTTCCGGATAAAGATGTTTTCTTCCTGTTCGGGCGTGTAGAGGCACAGGTTCATGGCATCTCCCCGAATCGGCGGGATGCTTGGACAACCAGCCAGACAACGACGATGGAAGAAAGGATGAAATAGGAAAAAATCAAGCCGGTGGAGCGCAGGGCGTCGACGAAAAGATAACTCGCCGCGACGTACCCGTAAAGAACCGCGTACAGGAAATAGAGGAACTTCCGTTTCCGGAGGGCATACAAAACAACGCCGGCACCCAGGACCGCCAGAGCCGCAAAATAAAGGGAAAGGAATCCGTAGGCAAAGACTCCCGACACCAGGGCGATAAAGAGGAAATGCAGGGTGAAGTTGAGATAGACGTCCAGAAAATGCCGCTTGATGTTCAAGCGCTGCAACAGGATCCCCGACGCCAGGACAACCAGGCCGTAGACAATGGCGTAAAGACGATGGTAATCCCAGAAGGCACGGTGTTCGAAACTCAGTTTGAAGCCGAACCAGGCCGCAAGCGTCGCCAGGGCAAAAGACAGGACAAGGCGGTTGTCGAAGCGGTAGGCCAGGTACAAAAAGAAAAGGGCGGTGGGAAGGAGGTAATTCGGCCATCCTTCACCCAGGAGGTGAAACTGGGTTTCGATATAGGCGACATCCAGCGAATAGAGGGCGCATCCGAGAAACAGGACATAATCGAAACCGATGTTGGGGGAGGCGACTTCACCGCCTGCATACGGAGCACCCCGGTAAAAGCAGTAGATCAGGGCCGCAGCGGCACCAAAGGACAGGGCGCCGATCACGGCGGCATGCCCCAGTTCGGCGAAGTAGGTTTTGACGGTCAGCCCCGCACCCAGAATAACCAGCAGCACCCCCGCGTAAATCAGGGACCGGAGTTCCTGGTGGAGAGAAAAGCGTTCTTTCTTGTGAATGGCAGACAGGACGTCAAGCTGTTTGGAGCTCAGAGTTCCCTCTGCATGCATCGTTTGGAGCAGTTGCAGGACCCCCATGTAACCCTTTCTCCAGGTAAGTGATCGAACACTTCGGCAAGATCAATACACGATACCGGTTCAATTGTCCAATTTCTTTTGTCTCTGCAGGCGGGTCAGGATGTCGGCTGTAACCGGTGTGGGCACCCCGCATTCCCTGCCGAGCCGCAGGACGGCGTCACCCAGAATATCCCGTTCGTCCGGCTTGTTCGGATCGGAAAAGTCGCGCTGGAAAGAGGTGCGCGTTTCATAGGGAAAACCGGCAACGGTTTGGAGCGTATCGTCAATGATCGACGGCGGAAGGGCAATGCCCTTTTTCAGGGCCAGGCCGTGGACTTCCCGCATGATCGAAACGGCAATGTCTCGAAGTTCTTCCGATTCCCGGACCTCGCCGATCGTTTTGTCGAAGCAGGCCGTGACGAGACCGAAGGGGGCGATGAAGAGAAACTTGGTCCAGATGGCGGGCCGTGGATCGTCCAGCCACTGGTAACGAATGCCGCTCGAATCAAAGATTCGAAAGAGGTCCTGCAGCGCAAAGTCCAGCCGCATCGGGTCCGGCCCGAACGTGATCGTGCAACTCCCGCCTTTCTGGACAATTTTCCCGGGGCTTTCAATGTGGGTGCCGATGTAGACGCAGGCGGGAAGAATGGGAGAAGCGGGAACGATTTTTCTGATCCGCTCCGGAATATCCACGCCATTGAGCAGGGGAATAAGAATCGTTTTATCGGTAAGGACATCCAAAACTTTCCGGATAGCCGCCTCCAGGTCATAGGATTTGACACAGACCAGCGCGAGATCGAGGACCGGCAGATCCGTGAACCGGTCGGTAGCCAGGGCCGGCCGGCAGGTGAAGGTTTCCTGTTCTGTCACCAGGATCAGTCCCCGGTCCCGAATCGCTTTCAGATGTGCCCCCCGGGCGATGAAGGAAACCTCGACCGCCGGATTCAGGCAGAGTTTTCCTCCGAAATACCCCCCGACGCCGCCCGTGCCGATGATACCGATCTGTTTGATTGCCGACTTCATCATTTCTCTCGTTTCACTTCAAAAACCACTGGTGGAAGAAGGCGGCGACGAACCAGGTTCCGAAACTGGCAACGAGAACGGCCGGCAGTCCCCATTCCCTGCGAAACCCGATCAACGCGACAGCGAAGAAGAGAATCGTGGGGATAATCCCGAAGAGCGCCCCCTTCGTATAGTTCTGCATGGTGACGGGGTCACCCGCCGTGTCGCTGTACAACCACAGCAGCACGATCAACCCGGTTAAGGGCATGACGGCGATGAGCCCTCCGAGGGACGGAAATTTTTTCCCGATCCCGACAGCCAGGAGAATGATCGCCAGGCTGAGGGTGATTTTGATGACAATCTGCATGACAACCTCCACGACGGGATTTTATTTGAATTGTTCCGATAAATCATGCATAAAATTTCTCTTTCTTGACTTACGTCAATTCTTCTCCCGTTCTTTCATGGCATAAAGTAACCCAAAAGAAACTTTTCATCCAGGGAGACCGATATGAAACGCCAAATCATAAAAATAGACGAAGAGAAATGCACCGGTTGCGGGGACTGCATCGTCAACTGCCCCGAAGGCGCCCTGCAACTGATCGACGGGAAAGCGCGGCTGGTCAGTGAGGTGGCCTGCGATGGTCTGGGAGCTTGCATCGGTCATTGTCCGTTCGGTGCCATCACCGTAGAGGAACGGGAAGCCCCACCTTACGACGAGCGGAGCGTCGTGGCGGAGATCGCCGCCAAGGGACCCAACGTGTTGAAAGCCCATTTGCTGCACCTGAAAGACCACGGTCAGACCCGGTATCTGAGTGAAGCCCTTTCCTATCTGCAAGAAAAGAAGATTTCCGTCCCGGATTTGAGTAAA